>NZ_JBIAPT010000013.1:202419-254426 GCF_042888425.1 Streptomyces sp. NPDC002889 | reverse complement strand
GACATCAACGTCGGCGGACAGCAGAAGTCCAGAGCAACCACGGGCGGCTACGTCGTCCAGGGCCGAGGCGGCGCCGCGTGGTGCCCGATCGAACTTACAAGGCAGGTGTCGGCGGCGGCCCGCGTGCCAGATCCGTGCCAGAACGAGCGGTCAGCCAGCTCAACATGAGCTGCGGAAGTGCTGGATTTTCGGATCAGACTCCGCCGACCTCGGTGTCTGCGCTACACCACTCGGAACTGAGGGATGCTCCCAGGCGGGCAGACCATCACTTCATCGGGGCCGTGCAGCACGAGTGCCCGGCCGCCGTTCTCCATCAGGTATTGCCTTAGCCTTTCTCCCAGGTCCATGCGGAGGCCGTCACCCGTCAGGTTCTGGTCTGGTTCCAAGGAGAGCCATGGCTCCTTAAATGCGGTGATGCGGGTTACCTCGAGGTGTCGGCCATCGGCCATCAGGGCTGTTACAAGTACTTGGCTCATGTACTCCACCCTGTACTCCGAGGCAGCTCTGCGCCCATGTGGCTGAGCCAGCCGCCGTACGCAGGCGCCGTGGCGTGAGGCAACGTACAGCAGCGAATGCAGCATCTACAGCAACCGATGGCGACCGACAACGGACACAAGCCCACGGCTGACCAGCCCGGGAGACCTCAGCGACCTCCCCGCCGGTAGTTCGGGACGAGAGGGGCAGCCCGTGGCTTACGGCAGCCAAGCGCACACCCGAACGTCAGCCACCGTCATGCCGGTAGTTCGCATCGAGACGCACACGGCGCAGCACCCCCACTCGGGCCGTCTCCGGGGCCGTGCGGGGGCGCTCAGCGGTGACCGACGACGACAACCGCCGACAGCTCATCCGCAGCTCAGGCGATCGATCGACAACTCAGGCCCTGGCCAGGGATCCGGCGCGTCACTTCCAGCGCTACTGAGCAGGCTTCGGCGCGGCGGCCGGGACGGTTTCCGGGCCGGCGCCGGGACGGTACCGACGCGGTACCGACCCGCCCCGGCGCGGCCCTGGCACAGCGGCGACCGGCGTACGCCCCTCATCAGCGCCTTCTCCGCGCCGCCCCATCGGGTCATGCGCGCCCTCTTGCTGCCGTCCCTCAGGACTGCGACTCTGAGAGTCCCCCCACTTGTGAACTTGTGAATCGGTTCTCTAACGGCCCGATCCACCAAGGAGGTGGCTCCGTCCATGCTCGTCCGTGACGCCATGAGCACGGTGGTCCTCACCATCGGACCCGCACACACACTCCGCCAGGCAGCCCGCCTGATGGCCGCGCGATGCATCGGCGCAGCGGTCGTCCTCGACACCGACGCCGACGGACTCGGCATTCTGACCGAGCGCGACATCCTCAATTCGGTGGGTATGGGGCAGGACCCCGACCGGGAGACCGCCGGCACCCACACCACCACCGACGTCGTCTTCGCCGCACCGTCCTGGACCCTGGAGGAGGCGGCCGAGGCAATGGCGCACGGCGGCTTCCGTCATCTGATCGTGCTGGAGAACGGCGGCCCGGTCGGCGTCGTCTCCGTGCGCGACATCATCCGCTGCTGGGCCCCGGTCCGGCGCCGGACGGCCACTCTGACCGGCTGAACGACAGGAGGGCCGGATCCCTGACCAGGGGGTCAGGGATCCGGCCCTCCGCTCGACGGCAGCCGGTCCCAGGTCCTAGCCGCGAAGAGCCTGGACCGCGGCGTCGAGCCGCTTGCCGAAGTCTCCGTCCGCCTGACGGAAGTTGTTGACCGCGCGCTCCGCGATGTCGTCGCGCGACACCTTCGAGATGAACTGCGCAAGGTTCTCGATCAAACGAGTCTTTTCGTCCTCGGACATCAGGCGGTAGAGGTTGCCCGCCTGGACGAAGTCGTTGTCCTCGGCATGCGCGGGCGCCTCGTGGTCGCCGGTGGCACCGGACACCGGGATCGGCCGCCACAGCGGGCGGTCGGTCTGGCGCGGTCCGCCGAAGCTGTTCGGCTCGTAGTTCTTCGCACCCTTGTGGCGACCGTCGTACAGGAAGCCGTCACGGGAGTTGGTGCGCGCCTCGGTGGCGCGCGGGCGGTTCACCGGCAGGTGGTCTGCGTTGATTCCGACGCGGTAGCGGTGTGCGTCGCCGTACGCGAACAGGCGGCCCTGGAGCATCTTGTCCGGGGAGGGACCGATGCCCGGCACGAAGTGCGCGGGGCTGAAGACGGACTGCTCGACCTCCGCGAAGACGTTCTCCGGGTTGCGGTTGAGCTCCAGCTTGCCGATCTCGATCGGCGGATAGTCCTCGTGCGGCCAGACCTTGGTCAGGTCGAACGGGTTGAAGCGGTAGTCCGCCGCCTCGGCCGCCGGCATGATCTGGACCTGCACGGTCCAGGTCGGGAAGTCACCGCGCTCGATGGACTCGCGGAGATCGCGCTGGTGGGAGTCCGGGTCCACGCCGGAGAGGCGGTTGGCCTCGTCCGTGGTCAGGTTCTTGATGCCCTGGTCGGTCTTGAAGTGGTACTTGACCCAGAAGACCTCGCCGGCCTCGTTGTTCCACTGGTAGGTGTGCGAGCCGTAGCCGTTCATGTGACGGTACGAGGCGGGGATGCCGCGGTCGCCGAACAACCACGTCACCTGATGGGTGCTCTCCGGGCTCAGACCCCAGAAGTCCCATACGTTGTCGGCTTCCTGGCTGCCGGTGTACGGGTCGCGCTTCTGGGTGTGGATGAAGTCCGGGAACTTGATGGCGTCCTTGATGAAGAACACCGGGGTGTTGTTGCCGACGAGGTCGTAGTTGCCTTCTTCGGTGTAGAACTTCAGCGCCCAGCCGCGCGGATCACGCACCGCGTCGGCGGACCCGAGGTTGCCCGCGACGGTCGAGAACCGCAGGAAGGTCTCGGTCTGCTTGCCGACCTCGGAAAGGAACCCGGCGCGCGTCCACTGCGAGACATCGCGGGTCAGCGTGAAGGTGCCGTAGGCGGCGGCGCCGCGCGCGTGGACGACCCGCTCCGGGATGCGCTCACGGTTGAAGTGCGCGAGCTTCTCGAGCAGCAGCTGGTCCTGCACCAGAACCGGCCCGCCGACGCCCGCGGTCTCGCTGTTCTGATTGTCGGCGACCGGCGCTCCGGCCTCCGTGGTGAGCGGTCCTAGCGTCACGTGCGCCTCCTGCGTCATTGCCTGCGAGTCCTGTCCCTCGGCGTTTTCCTGACTGCGATCCTACAATGGACTTTGTCTAAGTCAAGCAAGCATCTAAAGTCACACCCGTTCGGGACCTGGCTCCCACCACTGTTAGGCTGGTCCTTATGAGTGACCTTCTTGAACGACTCCGCGGACGCGGCTGGCGCATGACTGCCCAGCGGCGCGTCGTGGCCGAGGTCCTCGACGGCGAACATGTCCATCTGACGGCCGACGAGGTGCACGCTCGCGCCGTGAAGAGACTCCCGGAGATCTCCCGGGCGACCGTGTACAACACGTTGGGCGAACTGGTGAGCCTCGGCGAGGTGCTCGAGGTCTCGACGGACCGTCGCGCCAAGCGCTACGACCCGAACGCGCACCGACCGCATCAGCACCTCGTGTGTGCTCAGTGCGGCGCGATCCGTGACGTACACCCGTCGGGCAATCCGCTGGCCGACCTCCCGGACACGGAGCGCTTCGGCTTCACGGTCTCGGACGTCGAGGTGACGTACCGCGGCACCTGCCCGAACTGCGCATCCGCGTAGCACCCGGCTTTCGCAGCCCCCGGCACACACGCCGGGGGTTGCGCGCATCCACGGACGCGCGAATCGCCGCATGCAGAACGCCGCATACGATCGCCGCACCATCGGCCCTGTGAATCGACGCGCACACGCCGAAGGCCCGGATCCTTGAGGATCCGGGCCTTCGGCTGTGAGTAGCGGGGACAGGATTTGAACCTGCGACCTCTGGGTTATGAGCCCAGCGAGCTACCGAGCTGCTCCACCCCGCGTCGGTGAACCCAACCTTACGGGCCCCCGCCGACCAGCGCAAATCACTGTGAGGTGACCTGCGCAACACTACGCGGTGAGCTCCTGGAGCAGCGCCTCGCGCAGCCGCGCGGCCCGCTCCGCCACCTCGGCGGGCCCCAGCTCGACCGCCCTGGTGCACCAGAGCTGCCCCTCGGTCAGCTCGCCCCTGCGCGCCGCGAGCAGCGCGAGACGCAGTGCAGCCCTGCCGTGCCCGGCCCGGGCCGCACGGGCCCACCACAGGGCCGCCTCGCGCTCGCTGCCCTCGCGAGCGAGCAGCAGCCCGAGGTTGAACGCGCCGTTACGGCTGCCGGCCTCCGCGGCCTGCCGGTACCAGCGGGCGGCCTCGGCCATGTCGCCGCGCGCCGCCGCGAGCATGCCGACGCGCACCTGGGCACGCCGGTGCCCCTGCTCGGCGGCCCGCTCGTACCACTCCTCGCACTCGCTCTTCTCCGTCATCGGCTCACCGAGGGCCGGTGGTGCGGACGGCGGCTGACGGGAGTCGAGCACGGTGGCGAGCCGGAAGGCTGCCTCGGCACTGCCGCCGCCCGCCGCACACCGCAGATGGCGCTCGGCGCCGTGCTCGTCACCGTCCCTGAGCAGGGCGATGCCGACCTGGAGAGCGGCCTCGGTGTGGCCTTGGGCCGCGGCCCGCTCGTACCACGACAGTGCGGTGCGGTCGTCGTCGCGACCGACGTGGAGGATGCCCAGGTTGAAGGCGGCGTCGACGCTGCCTGCCTCCGCGGCCTTGGAGAACCACGGCTCGGCGCCGCTCGCGTCGCCGGCCTGCAGGAGCAGGACGGCGAGTGCGTTGGCGGCCTCTCGGTGCCCTGCGTAGGCGGCGCGGCGGTACCACTGCTCGGCCTGGGGCGTACGGTCCTGGGCGGCACAGAGCAGCCCGAGGTTGTACGCACCGTTCACGTCACCGGCGTCCATGGCGGCGCGGTACCAGCGCTCCGCGGTCTGGTGCTCACCGCGGGCTGCGTGCAGGGCGCCGAGGGCGTTGGCCGCATTGCCGTCGCCGTCCTGGGCAGCGCGCAGCCACCACACGGCGGCGCTCTCCTCGTCCCCGGCGTCGCGCAGCAGGAACCCGAGCGCACAAGCGGCCCGGGCCTCCCCGTCCTTGGCCGCGGAGAGGTACCAGCGCCCGGCCTCCTTGAGCTCGCCGCGCTGCTCGAGGATGGCCCCGAGGTGCAGCGCGGCACGGCGGTGTCCCCGCGCGGCGGCCTGCCGGAACCACTGTGCGACCTCGTCGAGCAGCGCGGGCTCGCCTTCGCCCGCGCTGTCGGGTGCGTCCGGACCGGCCGCGTCCCCACCGGGACGAGCCTGAAGCCCGGCGTCATCAGGGCGCCCGGGCAGGCCGGAGCGAACCTCACCGCTCGCGCTGTCCGCGGCACCGCCCGTACGGCCTCGCTCGGCCATGTCCCCGTCGGCGCGGGCGACGCCGGCACGGCCACCCGCCTGACGCGCGGCACCGGCGCGCCCCATGCCGGTGTCCGCGGGGACACCCAGCCGCAGAGTGCCCGTGTCCTCACCACTGCCGGCCTGCGCCGCCGCACGGCGCTCCAGCGTGCGGGCGAGGCGGTACGCGGCCTCGCGATGGCCCTGCTCGGCGGCGGCACGCAGCCAGCGCTCCGCGCCCACGTCGCTGCGGTGCTCCAGAAGATCGGCGAGGGCGTAAGCCCCCAGCGCGTGGCCCTGCTCGGCGGACTGGCGCAGCCAGTACTCCGCGGCGGGCTCGTCGCCGCGCTCGCGGAAGTGGCGCCCCAGGGCGTGCGCCGCCGCCGCGGAACCGGCGACGGCGGCGATGCGCCACCATCCGGCCGCCTCGTCGGCGTAGCCACGCTGATGAAGGAGGACACCCAGGTTGTTGGCGGCGGCGCGGTCGCCCTCTGCCGTGGCACCGCGCAGATAGTGCTCGGCGCCGTCCAGGTCGCCGCGGCGCAGCAGCAGCGCACCGAGCACGCTCATCGACGCGGTGTCGCCGCCGTCGGCGGCGCTGCGATGCCGGGCCTCGGCCCCGGCGGTCTCCACCGCATCGGTGCCCGCCGCGCCGGCCGCTCCCGCGTTGTCAACGTTGTCGATGCGCCCGGCAGCGCTGATCTCGTCGCGCGCGTCCCCCGCATGCGGCTGCACAAACCGCCCTGTCTCCAACAGCGTTGCCCTGTCCCCCATAGATTCCATCGTCGCACCACCTGTAACCCGCGTACACCTGGTATACCGCGGCCAGTGAGGTCACTTCAGCGTTTTGTCGACATGCCCACAGAACGACAAGTGAAACACGCCCTGCCTCAACTCGTGCCCCGCGGCACGCACTTCACGCGACAAGCCACTCGGAAGTGCGCCGCACAGGTACGGGACAGCATGAAGAGGACCCGGATCCTCAAGGATCCGGGCCCTCTTCTTCGAGTAGCGGGGACAGGATTTGAACCTGCGACCTCTGGGTTATGAGCCCAGCGAGCTACCGAGCTGCTCCACCCCGCGTCGTTGTGTTGCAACCGTACCACGACGCGGGGATGGCCCTGCTCAGTCCCCTTCTGCCGGAGCCTTGGAGTCAGGCTTGGCCTGCGCATCGGCCGCACGCTGCAGCGCCGCCTCCAGGTCGGCCTGCGCCTTGCCGTACGCGGCCCAGTCCGTCGGTTCCTTCTCGAGCGCCGCCTTGGCCGCGTCGTACGCCTTCTGCGCGTCCGCGATCGCGGCCTTGAGAGCCGCGTCACCCGTCGCCGGCGGCTCGGTGGTGCCGTCGCCCGGTGGCGGGGTGGTCGGCGGCGTCGTGTCCGCGCCGTCCGCGCCGAACACCTGGCTCAGCGCATCGCTCAGGTTGTCGCCGAAGCCGATCTTCTCGCCGTAGACGACCGCCACCTTGCTCAGCAGCGGGTACTCCGAGCCACGGCCCTGGGCGTAGATGGGCTCGACGTACAGGAATCCGCTGTCCAGCGGCACCGTCAGCAGATTGCCGTACTTGATCGTCGAGTCCGCGCCCTTGAGGTCCCGGACGAAGTTGGCGACCGGCCGGTACTGGTTGAGCCTGTTCTGGACCTGCTCGGGACCGTCGACCTTGTCGTCCGTCACCCGCATCAGTCTGATCTTGCCGTAGTCCGCACTGTTGGCATCGGCGTCGATCGCCATGAAGGCACGGAGGTTGGGCCGGCCGCTGGGGGTGAACGTCGTCGTCAGTGAGAACTGCTGAGCGTCCTGACCCGGCATCTTCATCGACAGGTAGTACGGCGGAACCGCCTGGTTGTCCGTCGTCCTGGTCGGATCGTTCGGTACCTGCCAGGCGTCACTCGCGTTGTAGAACTGGTCGGGCTCAGTGACGTGGTACAGGGTCAGCAGCTCGCGCTGCACCTTGAACATGTCCTGCGGATACCGGAGATGGGCCTTCAGGTCGGCCGGGATGTCGCCCTTCGCCTTGACCGTGCCGGGGAAGGCCTTCATCCAGGTCTTCAGGACCGGGTCCTTCTCGTCCCACTCGTACAGCGTGACGGTGCCGTCGTAGGCGTCGACGGTGGCCTTGACCGAGTTGCGGATGTAGTTGACCTGGTTCTGCTGCGCCACCACGGCGCGCTGCCGGTCGGTCAGCGAGTCCGCGGTGGTGGACCCCAGCGTCGTACGCGAGGCGTACGGGTAGCCGTTGGTGGTCGTGTACGCATCGACGACCCACTGGATCCGCTTGCCCACCACGGCGGGGTATGCGTCGCCGTCGATGGTCAGCCACGGAGCGACCGCCTCGACACGCTCCTTGGGCGTGCGGTTGTAGAGGATCTTCGAACCCTCGCCGATCGCGCCCGAGTAGAGGATCTGCGGCTCGCTGAGCGCGACGGCGTAGGCGGCCCGGTTGAGCGGGCCGGAGAGGTCGATGCCGCCCTTGCCCTTGTAGCTCGTGGTGACCTGACCCCCGCCGTCCTCCTCGTAGTCGAGCTCCTTCTGGGGCCCGCCGACGATCGAGTACTGCGAGGTCTTCTCGCCGTAGTAGATCCGCTGCTGGTAGTCGCCGAGGCTGCCTTTGGACGGAAGGCCCGACTCGATGAAGTCCGGGGCACCCGAGGTGCCCGCGGCCGTGTCCGTGCCCTTGGCCGCGACCGCGCCGTAGCCGTGGGTGTACGTGAAGTGGTCGTTGATCCAGTTCCGCTTGTCGACCCCGGCGAGGTTCAGCTCACGCAGACCGATGACCGTGTCCTGGCCCTTGTAGCGGTCGACGTCGAGGGTCTGCGGGAACTGGTAGTACTTCCGCTCCTGCTCCAGCTGCTGGAAGGTCGGAGAGACGATGTTGGGGTCGTTGATCCGGTAACTGGCCGCCGACGCGGCCTCCTTGCGCTGCTGCTCGCCCGGCCTGAGCGCGCCCGTGCCCGAGTAGTCGGTGGGCTTGACGGTGTCGATGCCGTACGCCTTGCGGGTGGCATCGATGTTCTTCCTGATGTACTCGGCTTCCTTGGCCTGCTCGTTCGGCTGGACCTGGAACTTCTGCACGATCGCCGGGTAGAGGCCGCCGATCAGGATCGCCGACAGCACCATCAGTCCGAAGCCGATCACCGGTAGCTGCCAGGTGCGGCGCCACAGCGTCGCGAAGAACAGCAGAGCGCAGATGATGGCGATGCAGAAGAGGATCGTCTTCGCCGGCAGGTACGCGTTCGCGTCCACGTACCGCAGACCCGTCCAGTTGCTGGTCGCCTTGAAATCGCTGGACTTCACGGCGAGCCCGTAGCGGTCGAGCCAGTACGCGACGGCCTTGAGCGAGACGAAGACCCCGAGCAGCACCGACAGATGACCGGTGGCCGCGGCGGTCGCCCGCGCGCCGGGGCTGGTGACACGCAGCCCGCCGTACAGATAGTGGGTCAGCGCGGCCGCGATCAGCGACAGCACGGCGGCCGCGAAGCCGAAGCCGAGCAGGAACCGGTACCAGGGCAGGTCGAAGGCAAAGAACGACACGTCCATGCCGAACTGCGGATCCTTCTGACCGAAGGACACACCGTTGACCCACATCAGCCAGGTACGCCACTGGCTGGTGGCGGAGGCGCCGGCGATCAGCCCGACCAGAGCGGTGACCGCGAGGAGCACCCACTTCTTGTAAGGGGCGATGCCCATGCGGTAGCGGTCGAGGCTCTGCTGCTCCAGTGACATCGCGCTGAGCGGCGGCCGCAGCCGGTGCGCCAGCCAGATGTTCACCCCCACGGCCGCTGCCATCAGCAGACCGAAGACGGCGAACAGGCCGATCTTGGTCCACAGCGTGGTGGTGAAGACGGAGGAGTACCTGACGGAGCGGTACCAGAGCCAGTCGGTCCAGAACCCGGCGAACATGACGAACACCATGGCCAGCGCGGCCAGGACGCCCAGTGTCATGAGCAGGGTGCGGACACGCCGGGAGGGCCGGCCCACTCTGATCCGTGGCCCGGTCGGGCCTCCGCCGCGGTCCGGCATCTGGAAAGCCAACGTGCGCACCTCGAAGTTCGCGGTTGTGTGAAACGGGCCCCGCGATCGTAGAGCCCACTCATGCAACTTACTGAGGCTTTACCTAGTTCCCGTCCCGGGCCCGGAAGGAGGCAGGATATTGGTCATGTCCAATGTTTCTTCTTCCGGCCCCCCGATGGCCGCGAGCCCCCTCACCCGCGCCGTGCTCGAGATCGATGAGTACGCCTCAGGGCTCGGCTGGGACCAGCCCGCCCGCCTCTTCGCACTCGTCGACACCGCTCAGCTGCGCTCCCAGGAGCCGGGCCTCGCGGCCCAGCTCGGTCTCGACGAGGCCGACGCGGCCGCGCCGCTCACCCCGATCGAGCAGGACGAGATCCCTGCCGGCACCGCGCTGGACGAGTTTCTCGGCACGATCGCCTGGCCCGACACAGTGACCGGCTGCGCGCTGACGGTGGAGCGGCTGATGCTGCCGCCGTCCGCGGAGGACGCCGTTCCCGACGGCCTCGACGAGGCGGACCTGACCAAGTGGGTCGCCCGTCACCCGGACCGGCAGGAGGTCCGCATGACGGTGGCCGTGCTGCGCGACGGTGCGCGCGAGTCGGCCCTGCGCCTGCGTGAGAAGGACTCCCCGAACGAGGTCCTCACCGGGGCCGATCTGGTTCCGGGCCTGGCGGAGGCTCTGTCGGCGACCTTCGAGGCGTAGCCGGGCCCGGCGCAGGGCGCTGCTCCCCGGCCGGGGAGCAGCGCCCTGCGCCGTGCTGTCAGCTTGCGGAGCAGGCGGGCAGCCCCGCCGCATCGCCCGAGCGGATCTTCGCGAGCGCCTTGGTCGCGTCGCCGATGGTGCTCACCTTCACCAGCGTCAGTCCGTCGGGGACGTCGGATGCGGCCGCCGCGCAGTTGTCGGCCGGCGTCAGGAAGTACTGCGCGCCGGCCTCGCGCGCGCCCACGAGCTTCATCCGGATCCCGCCGATCGGGCCGACCTTGCCGCTGTCGTCGATCGTGCCGGTGCCGGCCACGAACTTGCCGCCCGTCATCTGGTCGGAGGTGAGCTTGTCGACGATCCCGAGGGCGAACATCAGACCCGCGCTGGGGCCGCCGACATCGGCGAGGTTGATGTCGATGCCGAACGGGAAAGTGTGGTCCGTTCCGGCCTGGATGCCGACGATCGCCCTGCCCTTGCCGTCGCCCGCCTTCACCGTGGTGATCGTGATCTTCTCGGTGCCCTGCGGTTCCCTGCCCGCCTTCTCCGCGGCGGCTGCGTCGTCCGCCGGGACGATCGTGAAGGCGACCCTCTCACCGGGCTTGTGCTTCACGACGAGCTTGGCGACGTCCGCGGGCGCCTTGACGGGCGTGCCGTCAACGGCGCGGATCACGTCACCGGCGTGCAGCTTGTTCTCCGCCGGGGTGTCCTTGACGACGGAGGAGACCACGACCCGGGACTGCACCGGGATCTTCAGCTGCCGCATCGCGGCGACCTTGGCGCTCTCCTGCGACTGGGTGAACTCCTCGGCGTTCTCCTGTGTCGACTGCTCCTCGGTCTTGCCGCCCGGGTAGAGCGTGTCGTGCGGCACCACCACATTGTCGTGGGCCAGCCAGCCGTAGACGGCTTCGACGAGGTTCATCCGGTAGTCCGCGCCGGTGACCCTGACGGTCGTCATGTTGAGGTGGCCAGAAGTCGGATAGGTCTTGCGGCCGGAAATCTTGAGCACCGGCTCACCACGCGCGGCACCCAGGGTGTTCACCGTCGGCCCGGGCGACATCTCCGAGTACGGCACGGGAAAGAACACCCCTGCGCAGAGCAGCGCGATGAAGATGAGGGTGGAGGCGAGCATCGTCGCAGTGCGGCGTGGCATGGAACGACAGTACGGGACGGGCCTGTGAGCGCACCGCCGGGGCCGGGCCGTGCGGGCCGGGGGGCATCTGCGTAAGGGCGGTGTCAGCGGTTGACGGTGTCGGTATCGGGGTCGGTCTTCTCCATCGCGTCACGGAAGCGCGCATAACCGGCAAGCTCGGCCACGTCCCCCGCAGCTCGGTTGCGCGAGGCCCAGCCGGCCCATATCGCAGCACCGATGACAGCGAAAAGCGGAATCAGCAACCATGCGAGAACTGCCATTGCGACCTCCCTCCTACTCACGAGCAACTCGACTGAGTGATCAGCAGATTAGTCATCCGCGAGTTCAACGCTCACGGCAGGGGTACGGTTACGCAAATCGGGGCACATAGGTCCGAACGGGTTTCGCGGCCCTCTCAGGGACGGCGTCACGCGCCGACTCACCCTCCCGCCACCCGTCCGCCACCCCTCAAGGATGGCGCTACGCGCCGACCCATTCTTCGGTGCCGTTCGAGAACTTCTGGTGCTTCCAGATCGGCACCTCGTGCTTCAGGTCGTCGATCAGCTTCCTGCAGGCATTGAAGGCCTCGCCCCGGTGCGGGCACGACACGGCGACGACGACGGCCAGATCCCCGACGGCCAGGTCACCCACACGGTGGACAGCAGCAAGCGCCCGAACGGGGTACTCCGCAGCCACCTTCTCGGCAATTCGGCGCATCTCGGCCTCCGCCGTCGGATGGGCCGAATAGCCCAGCGTGTCGACGTCGGTGCCGCCGTCGTGATTACGCACGGTGCCGACGAAGAGCGCGGTGCCGCCCGCCGCGTCGTCACCGACGGCGGCGAAGACCTCGTCGACGGAGAGCGGGGTGTCACGGATCGCAAGCAGACGGATGGGATCCTGCGCCGCCTGCTCACCGGGATGATCGTTCGTCGGTGCCATGCAGCCATCGTGCCCCACGGCACCGACAACACGGAATAGCCGCATCGACCGGTCGCGCATACGCCGGCTTGGAGCCTTCTCCATCCCGTACGGCCTCCTGCCCCCACTGAAGCCCATGAGGCCACGGAGGTCCCTGGATCCCCCGCAGCCCCCTGGCACTGCGCCTAGATCCGACGGCGCGCCTTGCGAGCGCGCCGCACCAGCGCGGCCGTCCCCAGCAGCGCGACCGTCGCACCCGCGGCGCCCGCGGCGGTGGCGTCCTTGCGGCCGAGGCGGCGGCCCGCGACGGTGTGCCTGCCCTCGACCTCCTCCAGCAGCGCGGCGAGCACCTCCTCGTTGGTCCATTGCGGCCGCCAGCCCGCGTCGTGCAGCCTGCTGACGCTGACCACCCAGGGGTGCATCGTGTACGCGAGGTCACCGGCCGGGGACGGGGTGAGCCCGATCCTGTGCAGCCGGGCCGCGGCCCCCAGGGCGACCGCCGACGGCAGCTCCATACGGCGGATGCCGCTGAGCTCCTCGACCTCCTCCTGCTCCAGCCAGCCGTCGCAACCGACCGCGAGCTCGCCCTCGACCTTCTCGAGCGCGGCGTACTCCAGGGCACTCACCAGGTCCTCGACATGGCAGAACTGCCAGGTGGGACGTGATCCGGCGACCACGAGCAGCCTCGGCGACTCGAAGTACCGCGTGAGCGCGGTGTCGGTTCCGCCCACCAGTACGGCGGGCCTGATGACCGTGACGTTGAGACCCGGGTGCGCACGGGGCGCCCGGCGGGCCAGGCGCTCGATCTCCAGCAGGTCGCCGACGCCGGTGGCCTCGGCGGTGGCGCGCAGCTCGGCGTCCTCGGAGAGCGGGATGTCGTTGTCGGGCAGCGCCCCGTAGACCATCGCGGAGGTGCACAGGACGACCCGGTGCACACCGGCGGCCGCCGCGGCGGTCAGCACGGTCTGGGCGCCTCGTACGTTGTAGGCGCTCCGCGCGGCGGGATCGGATTCCAGGTCGAGGTCCACCGCGAGGTGAACCACCACATCGGCGCCGCGCAACTTCTCCGCGATGGCCGGGTCACGTACGTCGAGAATGTGCCATTGCGCCTCGGACACCTCGCCCCGGCGCTCGTCGATCGCGACGACCTGCTTGACCTCCTCGGACGCGGCAAGACGCCTCGTGAGCAGGTCGCCGACGCCCGTGGCGGCACCCGTGACCGCCACGACGGGGCCACGGCCGGCGGGCCCGCGGCCGGGCGCCGCGGTTGAGTGGTTTCGCGCTGCGCGAACCTGCGGATCTGGGGAACTCACCAGGCGTCTCCAGCGGTTGTCTTCAGTACGTACACGCTTCACGCATACGCACCAGGTGGCGTCCATCCTGCCGCAGCCCACGCGTCGGCGGAGCACTGAGCCCATATGCGGCCCGGGTGTCTACGCTTGTGGTGTTGTCAGGCAGTCGCCGCCGGCAGTCAGCCGGTGGCCCTACGAGCCGAGGAAACCCGTGAGTGACACCCCATTCGGATTCGGCCTTCCGCCGGAGGAGCCGGAGAACGGCGACGAGGGCAAGAAGAAGAATCCCACCGGAGGTGGCCAGGGCTCCGGC
This sequence comes from Streptomyces sp. NPDC002889, assembly GCF_042888425.1. Lineage (NCBI taxonomy): Bacteria > Bacillati > Actinomycetota > Actinomycetes > Kitasatosporales > Streptomycetaceae > Streptomyces > Streptomyces sp. NPDC002889. Next base: position 240,727 of record NZ_JBIAPT010000013.1, on the reverse strand, counting down.
GGATCCCCGGCCAATCCTTTCGGGGGGTTCGGTTTCGGGGACAGCGGCGGGGACAACCCCTTCGCCGCCATGTTCGGCTCCCTGAACCCCAGCGACCTGGGCGCGGCCTTCCAGCAGCTCGGCCAGATGCTGAGCTACGAGGGCGGCCCGGTCAACTGGGACATGGCCAAGCAGATCGCCCGCCAGACGGTCTCGCAGGGCACGCCGGACGGCACCAAGGACGCGAGCGTGGGTCCGGTCGACCGGACCGCGGTCGAGGAGGCCGTGCGGCTGGCGGACCTGTGGCTGGACGGCGCGACCTCGCTGCCGTCCGGCGCGAGCACGGCCGTCGCCTGGAGCCGCGCGGAGTGGGTCGAGGCGACCCTCCCGGCATGGCAGCAGCTCGTCGACCCGGTCGCCGAGCGGGTGGGCCTGGCGATGGGCGATGTGCTGCCCGAGGAGATGCAGGCCATGGCGGGCCCGCTGATCGGGATGATGCGCTCCATGGGCGGCGCTATGTTCGGTCAGCAGATCGGGCAGGCCGTCGGCGTGCTGGCGGGCGAAGTGGTCGGTTCGACCGACATCGGCCTGCCGCTGGGTCCGGCCGGCAAGGCCGCGCTCCTTCCGCTGAACATCGAGGCGCTCGGCAAGGACCTCGGGGTGCCGAAGGAGGAGGTGCGGCTGTATCTGGCTCTGCGGGAAGCCGCCCACCAGCGCCTCTTCGCCCATGTGCCGTGGCTGCGCTCCCATCTGTTCGGCGCGGTCGAGGGCTATGCGCGCGGGATCAAGGTCGACACGACCAAGCTGGAGGACGTGGTCGGCCAGTTCGATCCGACGCATCCCGAGCAGTTGCAGGAGGCGCTCCAGCAGGGCATGTTCCAGCCGGAGGACACCGCGGAGCAGAAGGCGGCGCTGGCCCGGCTGGAGACCGCGCTCGCCTTGGTCGAGGGCTGGGTGGACGCCGTGGTGCACGAGGCGGCGTCGAGACGGCTGACGTCCGCGGCAGCGCTGCGCGAGACGCTGCGCAGGCGCCGGGCATCGGGCGGTCCTGCCGAGCAGACGTTCGCGACGCTGATCGGTCTCCAGCTGCGTCCGCGCAGGCTGCGGGACGCCGCCCGGCTGTGGGCCTCGCTCACCGACGCGCGCGGCATGGACGGGCGCGACGCTCTGTGGGAGCACCCGGACATGCTTCCGACGGCCACGGACCTGGACGACCCGGACGGCTTCGTCCACCGCGAGCAGCTCGACTTCTCCGAGCTGGACAAGATGCTCGGCGAGGCAGCGTCCAAGGACGACAAGGGCGGTAAGGACGAGCGCGGCACCGACGACAAGGGCGACGACGAGAAGTGAGCCTGCACGACGACGCCGTGCTCGTACTGAAGGCCTACGAGCACCAGGAGGAGCTCCGGCAGCTGTATCTGGACCATCTGTTCGCGCACCCGGACGGCATGTGGAAGTCCTGCGGAGCCGGACATGTCACGGCGAGCGCCCTGGTGATCGATCCGGAGCGCGAGCGGGTGCTGCTGACACTGCACAGGAAGCTCGGCATGTGGCTGCAGATGGGCGGACACTGCGAGCCGGGTGACGCGACGCTCGCCCGGGCAGCGCTGCGCGAGGCGACGGAGGAGTCCGGGATCAGTGGTCTGAGGCTGCTGCCGGCAGGTCCGGTCTCCCTGGACCGGCATCCGATTCCGGCGCCCTGCAACTGGCATCTCGATGTCCAGTACGCGGCGCTGGCTCCGGCCGGCGCCGTCGCGGAGATCAGCGACGAGTCGCTGGATCTGCGCTGGTTCGCGTACGACGAGGTGCCGGACGTGGCCGACGCGTCGGTCGTACGACTGCTGGAACGCACGCGCACGGCGATGTAGCAGCCAACGCGTAAGGGGCGACCGTCAGGGCGGGCGCCCCTTACGCGTTCGGTCCTCGGCACTCATGAGGCCTCTTCATGAGACCTTGCAAATGATGTGCGGCTGGGCCCGGACCGGACCTAGTTCCAGGCGTTGTTCTGGTTCTGGGCGTGCGCGCCCTGCTGGCCCATGCCGTACTGGGCGCGCAGACCCTGCCCGAGGTCCGCGTTCTGCGGCGGCATGACCTCGCTGGGCTGCACCAGCACGAAGCCCTGGCCGAGGAAGCTGAGCTCCCAGCCCTCCCCGGTGTTGCCCCGGCGACGGCGGATGCCCGTCGAGTGCGTCTGGGACTGCATCTGCACCCGCAGCGCCGACGACCACGCGACGATCGCGTCCGCGTCCACGCTGACGTACTTGTCCGGTGTCACCTGCATCATCAGCGGCTGGCCCGAGGTCATCAGCGCGACCTTGCCCCGGCCGGAGATGTTGAGCTGATACTTGCCGGATCCGGAGATGCCGTACTGGCTGTCCACCGCGATGACCTCGGTGTGCAGCGTGGAGTCGAGCGCCAGTACGTAGGCGCTGTCGACCGTCATGCCCTCCTGGTCGACGTCCACGACGTGGACGTACTGCGCGAGGTTGGCGAAGTAGACGGTGCCCTGGCCCGAGCAGCGCATCAGGTCCAGGCCCTCACCGGTGTTGGCGCGGGCCCGTCGCTGGTTGCTCGTCTGGTATTCGCCGTCGAAGTCGATCAGGCCCTGGTAGGCGACCATCGCGCCCTTGCGGGCGAGGATGTCGTCGTGGCCGGTGAGCGAGACCCGCAGCAACTGCGGGTTCTGCACGACGTACCGGTCCTGGGACTGCTGCTCGGCGTAGCTGAAAAGCGGACTCTGCATGGTGTGTTCTCCTCCCCCTCAGTGCCGGATCCGCAGGCGGTCGGTACTGTCCTCGCTCGGCTGTACGACGACGATGCCCTGGCCCGAGAAGGCCATCTGGTACGCCTCGCCGCTGCCCCGCCCGACGAGCGAGGAGGCCTTGAAGCTGCGCTTTCCCTTCACCTTCAGGTTCGGGGACCAGGCGACAAGTGCGTCCGGGTCGACGTACGTCTCGTCCTCGCCACGGCCGCAGTCGACGACGATCGGCGTACCGCGCGAGGTCAGGGCGACCCATCCCGTGCCCGCGATCTCCACGTTCCACAGGCCCTGGCCGGCGAACTTCGCCATGCCCTTGACCTTCTCGACGCCCCACTGGAGGTGTGCGTCGAAGGCCAGCACATTGGTGCCGTTGACCGAGATCGAGTCGTTGTTGAGGTTGATGACGACGACGTCCGCGCCGTAGTCGGCGAGGTAGAGCAGGCCGTCGCCCGAGCACTTCATGATGGGTGTGCCTTCGCCGGTCACCCACTGGGAGGCGATCTGGCGGACGGCGGGCGGATTCGGCTCGTACTGCACGAAGCCTTCGTAGGCGACCATCGAGCCGGTGCGCGCGTACAGGTCCTGGCCACTGGCCATGGCGACCTTGAGCATGGTGCGGCCGTGGTTCTCCATCCGGGCCGCGACCGGGGTCGGGGCGAAGCCCGCGAGTTGCTGATTCATTGTCCGGGCTCCCTCAGACCTCGTACGGCTGGACGACGATGAAGTTGCCGGGGGCGCCCCGGAACTGGAGGTTCACGGTCTCACCGCTGTGTCCCGGGTAGGCGTTGCGGCGCAGCCGGACCTGGCTGGAGAGGATGACCTGCGACGCGGCCGACCAGGCGACGACCGCGTTGCAGTCGGCGAAGGTGGTGGGCGTGACCGGCAGGACCACCGGGATGCCGTGCGTCTTGACGACGACCGTGCCCGTGCCCTGGAACATCATCGTGAACAGCGCGCCACCGGGAATGCCATGGCCTTCGATGCGGCGGACCTCGTGCTGCAGCGACTCGTCGAACGCGAGGACGTTCTCCGCGGAGACGCAGATCCCGTCGCCCTGCAGCTCGATGGAGTGAAGATGCGCCCCGTTCTCGGCGAGGAAGACCTGGCCGCGTCCGGAGCAGCGCATCAGCTGCATTTCCTGGCCGGTGGCGTTGCCGACGATACGGCCCGCGAAACCGGCGCCCTTGTAGCTGAAGTCGACCTTGCCCTGGTACATGACCATGCTGCCCTGGCGGGCGAGGACAGGAGTGCCGCCCATGGTCAGGTCGACCCGCATCAGCTGCTGGTTCTGCGGGGTCCAGCGCTGACCGGTGGGAGTCTCGCGGTAGGGCTGGAGCGCGGCCTGCAGACCGGCGCCCCCCTGCGGGAGGCCCTGCGGAACGCCCTGCGGCATACCGCCCGGCGGCATGCCTGGGGGCTGCTGGCCGTACGGCGCGGGGGCCGGCTGGCCGTACGGCGACGGCATGCCCGGCTGCGGGACCTGGCCCGGAACCTGTCCTGGCATCTGGCCGAACTGCGGCTGCTGCGGCGGCTGTCCGTACGGGGCCGGCGCCGGGGGCGGCACAGTGCCCTGCGGCATCGGCGCGGCCACCGTCGGGGCGGCGTGCATCTGCGGGTTCGCCTGCGGGGCGGGCGCCGGGGCCTGGGCCGGAGCGCCGAACGCGGGCGCAGGCTGTGGGGCCTGTGGGGCGGGTGCCGGGGCACCGAACGCGGGGGCGGGTGCCGGAGCCTGCGGCGGCGCGAACGACGGTGCAGCGCCCTGCGGTTGCTGCGCGGCCGGCTGCTCCTCGGCGACCTCGCCGCCGAAGTTCTTCAGCAGCGCGTCGAGCCCGCCGTCGAAGCCCTGGCCGACAGCGGCGAACCGCCAGACGTCCTTGAGGTAGAAGTCGCCCAGCATCACCGCACGCTCGGTGGAGAACTCCGAGCCGTTGAAGGCGTACCGGACGACCTCCTCACCGCCGGCGACGATACGGATGTGTCCCGGGCCGATGTGCGACATCTGCCCCGCGCCGTCGATCGTCGCGGTGAAGGAGAGCTTGTGGATGTTCGCCGGAATGCTGTCCAGTGTGACGCGGAACGATTCGGTGTCCCCGGCCTGCGCACCCAGGAGCTGAATCGACTCCTCGGGCGACTTCGGCTGGTTGAAGAAGATGAAGTACCGGTCGTCCGAAAGCTGCTCGTTGGCATCGAGACCGAAACAGCTGATGTCGAAGGTCAGCCCAGGAGCCGCGATCTGCACACCTACGTACAGATCCGTCCCCGGCGTGAGATCACTGATCTTGGCCTTGTGGCCGCGTTGGAATTCCCTGGCCATGCGTTACGACCGTCCCCCATCCCGAATGTGAATGCGTCGCGCCAGGCTAACGGCTGAGTCCGACATTGAGCCAAGCCGGTACACATTCGGTACAGGACCGTCGACCGTCACTCCCCCGGCGCGACCGGCAGATGCGGGAGCCGGTCGGCCGCGACGACGCCCTCGAGGTACCCGCGGGCGCGCTCGGTGCGGGGGTATGCCTCCAGCAGCCGCCAGAACCGCGGTCCATGGCCGGGCACGAGCAGATGCGCCAGCTCATGGACGAGTACGTAGTCGACGACGTACTCGGGCATGCCCTGCAGGCGGTGCGAGAGGCGGATGCTGCCTTCCGCCGGAGTACAGGAGCCCCAACGGGTGTTCTGGTTCGTCACCCATCGCACCGATGCCGGCTTTGCCCGACCGTCGAAGTACTGCGCGGACAACCGCTCGGCCCGCTCGGTCAGTTCGACGTCGCCGAGGACGCGCTTGCTCTCCTGGGCGGCGAGCTTGTCGAGCATCACGCCCACCCAGCGCCGCTCCTCCGCCTCGGACATCCGGGCGGGAATCAGGACGATGGTGCGATCGCCCTCACGGTAGGCGGAGACGGTCCTGCTGCGCCGGGTGCTCCTGCGGACCTCGACCGCGCTCGTCCCCGATCCGCGTGGCGGGTGACGTGTCGCACCCTGCTGCTGACTCCCCGCGCTGTGCGGTGGGGTGTCCCCGGCAAGGCGAGGGGAAGGATCGAGGGGCACGCTCCGACGTTACCCGCTGTCAGTGAGGGAAGTCCCGCCTCGGGAACGGTTCGAACTTGATCCACTCCATGGCTGCACCATTTGAACGACTAATACCCCACACCTGTGGACAACTTTTCACACTCGTCGAAGCCACCGGGCATTCTGACATCGGATCAGCGAAGTGCCGACCCCCGGACCGGGCGGCATTTGTGACGTTCCGAGACCGACGGGGGAAGCGGATATGCATCCGATGATGAAGCCCGCCCTGAGGCGAGCTTGGCGAGATCGTCAATCCGTGCAGTTCGGGGTCACGCCCGCGCACGCGGTGGCAGTAGGACCGGTGGATACGGCGACCGGCTCCCTGATCGAGCTGCTGGACGGCACCCGTGGCCTTCCCCTGCTGCGCGATCAGGCACGGGCGATAGGGCTCCCGGACGGCCGAGTCGACGCGTTGGTGAAGCGGTTGGCAGCGGCGGGACTGGTGGACGATCCGACGGCCGGGGGGCCGGCGGCCGACGCCTTGCGCACACGGACCGGCGCGCTCGAGCGGTTGCGTCCCGATCTGGCGTCACTGTCCGTGATCCATCCCGAACCGGGCGGCGGGATGGGACGGCTTGTCGCCCGGCGGGCGATACGGGTTCAGGTGCGCGGCGCCGGCCGCGTCGGCTCCGCGGTCGCGGCGGCACTCTCGGCCGCCGGGGTGGGCCAGGTCGAGGTACTGGACGGCGGATGCACGGAGCCCGGTGACGTCGCCCCCGGTGGGCTGCCCGTGGAGGCGGTCGGTGAGCGGCGGGCTTCGGCCGCCCGCCGGCTGGTGCGGCGCAGCGCGCCCGACCGTCCGCCGCACCCGGCCGGAACACCGGGCGCGGTCGCGGGCGGGGGCGAGCCGGGTCTCTCGCTCGTGGTCGTGGCACCACGCGACGGGCTGGCCGCCTACGCGCCCGACCCTGTCGGCGCGCAGGACTGGATCGTGACCGGGACTCCCCATCTGTATGCCGGTGTTGTCGAGGGGACCGGTGTGGTGGGCCCGCTGGTACTGCCCGGATGCTCCGCCTGCGCCGGCTGTCTGGAACGGAACTGCGCGCAGCGGGACCCTGGGCGGGCCAGGCTGCTGGCCCAGTGGCGCTCCGGCCGCCGCACGGCGGTGCCGCCCGCCTGTGATGTCTCCCTGGCCACGACCGTGGCCGGCCTGACCGCGGCGCACGCGCTGTCGTTTCTGGACGGTGAGCTGCCGACGAGCGTGGGAGCACGGTGGGAGGTGTCACTGCCGTTGCTGCACTGGCGGTCCGAGACGGTCGCGCCTCATCTCGACTGTCCCTGCAGCGCGGCGGTGAAAAGTGAGAGGGGGCACACCTCGGGGTTCGGTCCGACACACGAGACAATGGCCGGGTTGACGGCCGTCAACGACGTAACGCCGTAAGGCATATGCGGCACCGCTGTCTGGGATTTGGAGGGGCGTATGTCTGATCTTCCCCGGAAGGCGGTCACCCGGACCGCCAAGTTGGCCGCACTGCCACTGGGTTTCGCCGGACGTGCGACATGGGGTCTGGGCAAGCGGATCGGCGGCAAGTCCGCGGAGATCGTGGCCCGGGAGCTGCAACAGCGCACGGCGGAGCAGCTGTTCAAGGTGCTCGGTGAGCTCAAGGGCGGAGCGATGAAGTTCGGACAGGCCATGTCCGTCTTCGAGTCGGCGCTGCCCGAGGAGGTCGCGGGGCCCTACCGCGCGGCGCTCACCAAGCTGCAGGACGCGGCGCCGCCGATGCCGACGCGCACGGTCCACGCGGTGCTGGACGAGCGGCTCGGCGAACAATGGCGCGAGTTGTTCCTGGCCTTCGAGGACAAGCCGTCGGCCGCCGCGTCCATCGGCCAGGTGCACCGGGCGGTGTGGCACGACGGGCGTGAGGTCGCGGTCAAGGTGCAGTACCCGGGCGCGGGGGAGGCTCTGCTGTCGGACCTGACCCAGTTGAGCCGCTTCGCACGGCTGCTGGGCCCGCTGATTCCCGGGATGGACATCAAGCCGCTGATCGCAGAGCTCCGTGACCGGGTGTCCGAGGAGCTGGACTACGAGCTGGAGGCGCAGGCCCAGCGGGAGCATGCCGCGGAGTTCGCGGACGATCCCGATGTGGTCGTTCCCGATGTGGTGCACCAGTGCGATCAGGTGCTGGTGACGGAATGGATCGACGGCATACCGCTGGCGGAGGTTGTCGCCGACGGCACACCCGAGCAGCGGGACCGCGCGGGCCAGTTGCTGGCCCGTTTCCTCTTCTCCGGCCCCGCTCGTACGGGACTGCTGCACGCGGACCCCCATCCGGGGAACTTCAGGCTGCTTCCCGACGAGGACGGCGAGGGCTGGCGCCTGGGCGTGCTGGACTTCGGCACCGTGGACCGGCTGCCCGGTGGGCTGCCGGGAACCATCGGCGAGAGTCTGAGGATGACGTTGGAGGGCGAGGCCGAGGCGGTCTACGGCCTGCTGTGCGAGGCGGGCTTCGTGAAGGAGTCCATCGATCTCGATCCGGACGCGGTGCTCGACTATCTGCTGCCGATCATCGAGCCGGCCGAGGTGGAGGAGTTCACCTTCACCCGTAGCTGGATGCGTCACCAGGCCGCCCGGATCGCCGACATCCGCTCCCCCGCCTACCAGTTGGGCAAGCAGTTGAACCTGCCGCCCGCGTATCTGCTGATACACCGGGTGACCCTGAGCACGATCGGGGTGCTGTGCCAGCTGAACGCCACCGTGCGGTTGCGGGACGAGCTCGAGTCGTGGCTGCCCGGCTTCCTGCCGCAGGAGGAGGCAGTCGGGGCCGAGCCCGAGGGGGAGCCGGTAGAGCTGACGGAAGGCGCGGCGGCCGAGGCGTAGGGCCTGGGAGCGCCGTCACCACCAGTCCGAGTCGAGACGACCCTCGATCGCTCTGAGGTTGGCGCGCGCACAGTCCTCGCAGAAGTAGTGGCGGACACCGTTCTCCACGGAGAAGGTCCAGGTGGGCGGTGTTCCCTCGGCGACCGCGCCGCAGCGGGAACATACCGCGCTCTCGGCGCCCTGCTGTTCGGGGTGAGGAGTCTTCTGCTCGTCCACCTCGTGACGATAACTCCGCGGGGGACCGGCCGCAGGTGCAACGCACCGCGGGGGCCGGTCCGAACGGACCGGCCCCCCCGGGAAGTGCGCTGTGCGTCAGTGCATGACGGCCATGGCCAGTGCGCGGCGCGCGCGCAGGGACACGCGCTCGGCGCGGCGCTGCATCCGCCGCGCGGCGACCAGGCGCAGGGCCTGGCGTTCCGCGTCGGCTTCACGCAAGCGCTCGCTCATATGCGCGCGAGCCAGGGCTTCTGGGATGAGTTGCATTTCGCGGGTCCTGTTCTGACGCGAGGCGTTCGCGCCGGTGGTGGTGACAGCTGGGGTGGCGGAGCCGTTCGGCTCGCTCGTGGAAGAGGACATCGGGGCCTGCTTCTTGGGATCGTGCGTGAGGGGTCGGTCGATGGTTCCGATGGCGATCATGCCGCGACCGGGTTCTTGCGCGGGCGACCACGCGGCCGCTTGCGGGCGACGACCACGCCCTGGACGAAGAGCTCTCCACCCCAGACACCCCACGGCTCACGCCGCTCCTTGGCGCCCGCGAGGCAGGCCTCCATCAGCGGGCAGGTGCGGCAGAGGGACTTGGCGTACTCGACGTCGGCCGGCGACTCGGCGAAGAAGACCTCCGGGTCGTAGGAGCGGCAGGGGACGGGTACGCCGAGGTTCTCGATGGCGTCGTCGAGCGCGGTGAGCGCGGTGAGGGGAGTCAAGGTGGAGTCCTCGGTGCAGGCGGGCGGGGAGATCGTCTCGGAAGGCGGTACGGACGGGGCGTGCGCTTCGAGTTGCACGGTGTGTTGTTCCTCGTCTGGTCGTTCCGGCTGGTGGCCGGTGGCGGGTCCCCCGACGGTGCCGGGGGGGCTGGTACCGGGTGCTGCTTGTCCCGAGGCCCCTTCGCTCTGTCATCCCGCTGGGGAAAACAGAAGGGCCGCGGATCCCGGGTGGGGTTCCGCGGCCCTGAAGGCGCCGGCCTGATGCTGGATCAGGCTGGATCACTCCAGGGTTCGAGCCCGCGGAAGGCCCACTTCGTGTGGTGCTGCATCGTCTGCTGGGTTTCGGCACTGGCAGCCGCAATGGCATAGGCCTGAGCCTCTGCCGCTGCTACTCCTGCTTCCAGTGCTTTGGTCGGTCGCTCATTGCGCTCCAGGACGGGGAGGCCGCCCAGGCCGGACGCAGGAAGCACGGCGGAGAAGCCGGACATACCGGTGCCGGTGAACACAGCGGAGAAGCCGAGCGAGCAGGCGGAGACGACCGAGCGATCGGTCATTTTGGCGGTGCTGTTGAACCTGGTGTCGATGCTGATCACTGGAATCGCCTCCTCTCGGCGTCTCGGGGACCGGCCGGGCCGGTCACGCTATTCGGATAAGTACAGCACGAAGACAGGGCCTCGAAGAAGCCGCCCCGTGTTCGTGGTTAAGAACCTATGGGGCTGGCTGGGGCGTGCGCAAACTATTTTTTCGACGAGTTTGTATCAGTCACTCTCGGCTCCGCCTCCAAGATCCTGACCTGCGCAGATGGCCAGGACGTCGGCTCCGAAGCGCTCGAGCTTGCGGCCGCCGACCCCGGAGATACCGGCCAGTTGGCCCTCGCTGTCCGGCACGGCCTCCGCGATCGCCATCAGCGTCTTGTCCGTGAACACGCAGTACGCGGGCTGGCCCAGCTCCTTCGCCTGGTCCGAGCGCCACTCACGCAGCCGCTCGTACAGCGCCTCGTCCATGTCCGAGGGGCACTCCTCACAGCGCATCAGCTTCATCTCGCCCGCGTCCGTGAGGGTCTTGCCGCACACCCGGCACAGCACCGGGCCGCGCCGCTTGCGGCGGCTGCCGCTGCCGCGCTCGATGCCACCCCCGCCGCCGGCCCCGCGACTGCCCGGCACGGCCGAGCCGGGCCGCAGACCGTTCAGGAAGCGGGTGGGGCGGCGGGAGGCGCGGCCGCCGGGTGAACGGGACAGCGCCCACGACAGGGACAGATGCAGCCGTGCCCGGGTGACCCCGACATAGAGCAGTCGGCGCTCCTCCTCGACCTGCTCGTCCGTCTTGGCGTAGGTGATCGGCATCATGCCCTCGGTGAGCCCGACCAGGAACACCGCGTCCCACTCCAAGCCCTTCGCCGAGTGCAGTGAGGCGAGGGTGACGCCCTGGACGGTGGGGGCGTGTTGTGCGGCTGCGCGCTCGTCCAGCTCGGCGACCAGATCGGCGAGGGTCGCCCCGGGCTTGGCCCGGGCGAAGTCCTCGGCGAGGCGGACCAGCGCGGCCAGGGACTCCCAGCGGTCGCGCACCGCGCCCGAACCGGCGGGCGGCTCGGTGGTCCAGCCCTTGGTGGACAGCACCGCCCGGACCTGGGCGGGCAGGTCCTCGGCGTCGTCGAGCAGTGAGTCGTTGCCACCGGCGCGGGCCGCGCCGCGCAACGCGACCCCGGCCTCCCGGACCTCCTGGCGTTCGAAGAAGCGCTCGGCGCCCCGCAGCTGGTACGGCACTCCGGCGTCGGCGAGCGCCTGCTCGTAGACCTCCGACTGGGCGTTGACCCGGTAGAGCACTGCGATCTCGCCGGCGGGGACGCCCGCGGCGATGAGGTCGCGGATACGGCGGGCGGTGCCCTCGGCCTCGGCCGGCTCGTCGCCGTACTCGACGTAGGCGGGCTCGGGACCGGGGTCGCGCTGGGAGATCAGCTCCAGGCGGTGCTCGGCGGCCCGGCCGGCGGCCTGGGAGAGCAGCCCGTTGGCGAGATGGACGACCTGGGGAGTGGAGCGGTAGTCGCGGACCAGCTTGACCACGGTCGCCCCGGGGTGGCGGGTGCGGAAGTTGAGCAGATGGTCCGGGGTGGCCCCGGTGAAGGAGTAGATCGTCTGACTGGCGTCGCCGACCACGCACAGGCTGTCGCGGTCGCCGAGCCACAGGTCGAGCAGCCGCTGCTGGAGCGGGCTGACGTCCTGGTACTCGTCGACGACGAAGTGCTGGTACTGACGCCGGATCTGGTCGGCGATGTCATGGCGGTCCTGGAGGATGCCGACCGTGAGCAGCAGGACGTCCTCGAAGTCGATCGCCGAGCGGTCGCGCTTGAGCTGTTCGTACATCGCGTAGACCTGGCTGATTTCGGCCGGGTCCCGCGGGGCGTCGCGCAGGGACTTGGCGACCGCGGCAGGGTAGTCGGCCGGAACGGTCTGGGTGACCTTGGCCCACTCGATCTCGCTGGTGACATCACGCAGCTCGTTGCGGTCGAGACGGATGCGGCAGCGTGCGGCCGACTCGGCCACCAGCTGGATCTTGCGGTCGAGGAGCCGGGGCAGCTCTCCGCCGACCACCTTCGGCCAGAAGTAGTGGAGCTGGCGCAGCGCGGCGGAGTGGAACGTGCGGGCCTGGACTCCGCCCGCACCGAGCTGGCGCAGCCGGCCTCTCATCTCTCCGGCGGCGCGGTTGGTGAAGGTGACGGCCAGCACACTGGCAGGCTGGAGTATCCCCGCACGCACCCCGTACGCGATGCGGTGGGTGATCGCGCGCGTCTTGCCCGTGCCGGCTCCTGCCAGCACGCACACCGGACCGTGCAGGGCGGTCGCCACTTCGCGCTGCTCCGGGTCGAGCCCGTCGAGCACCGCGTCCGCCGACTCGGGGACCTGCGGGAAAAGAGAGGAGTGCGTTGCTGCTGTCACCCCGCCATGCTGCCAGGTCGGCAGTGGTGCCTGCGGCCGTTGTCCACAGGAGTGCTGTATTGGTCCTACTAATGCGGGCCAATGTGGGAATGGTGGTCGGGTCCCGTACGTTCTACGCCGGTGGAACCCGCACGGAACACGCTGGGACACCCGCCCGGCGAGACCCGCGGGAAGAGCGAGACGAAGGAGCGCACGAGACGATGCAGGGCACTGTGACGATGTACAGCACCACGTGGTGCGGATACTGCCGGCGGCTCAAGAGCCAGCTGGACCGCGAGGGCATCTCCTACAGCGAGATCAACATCGAGCAGGACCCGGAGTCGGCGGCCTTCGTCGAGCGGGCCAACGGAGGCAATCAGACCGTGCCGACCGTGCAGATCCTTCCCGCCGGTGGCGGCAACGAGGTCGTGATGACGAACCCGAGCCTCGCTCAGGTGAAGCAGGCTCTCGGCGTCTGACGGCTGCCTCCGCGCATACGAACGGCCCCGGGCCCGGTCCCGGGGCCGCGCCATGTGCGCACCCTGACCGGACCGGTCAGGCGAGATCACCCGGCTTCGGGAGCGGCTTGCCGTACCACCGCTCGATGAGGCGTGAGGCGATCGAGATCCCGTAGGGCGGCAGCACCTCGCCGGACTCGAACGCGGCTCGCAGATCCTCCCTGGAGAACCAGCGCGCCTCCTCGATCTCCTCGCCGTCCACCACGATCTCGGACGAGGACGACGGCTCGATGCGCGCCACGAACCCCAGCATCAGACTGGACGGGAAGGGCCAGGGCTGGCTGGCGACGTACTCGACCTCGCCGACGGTGATGCCGGCCTCTTCGCGTGCCTCCCGGCGCACCGACTGCTCGATCGACTCGCCCGGTTCCACGAATCCGGCGAGCGTCGAGAAGCGCCCCTCCGGCCAGTGCACCTGACGCCCGAGCAGCGCGCGGTCGTCCTGGTCCGTGATGAGCATGATCACGGCCGGATCGGTACGGGGGTAGTGCTCGGCGCCGCAGGCCTGGCAGCGGCGGATGTGGCCGGCGGCCGCGATGACCGTGCGCTCGCCGCAGCGCGAGCAGAAGCGGTGCAGCCGCTGCCAGTTCTCCAGTGCCACGGCGTGCACCAGCAGTCCCGCGTCGCGCGGCGACAGCAGCAGTCCCGCCTCGCGCAGCCCCGCCGGCCGCGCCGACTGGTCCATCCGGCCGGGCAGGGCGTCCTTCTGGAGCGCGAAGTAGCGCACCCCGTCCTCGTCGGTGCCGAGGAAGTAGCGGTGGGTCTCGGTGACGGGGGCCTCGAAGGCGGGGGTCATGACCAGTTCGGTGCGGCCGTCAGGGGTGTCGTCGATCAGCGCCTGGCCGCCGCAGACCACGAAGACCCGGGTCGTGGGGTGGCTCCACGCCGCCGCGAGCCAGGCCTCGTCGAGGCGGTTGTGCGCTTCGCGGTCTATGCCACTGGGCGCAGTGAGACCGATCGGCTCGGTGAAGCCGATCGGTCGGTCATCGGCAAAGCTGTTGGTGCTCACGGTTTCTTCCAACTCCCCCGGGGTGGATTGGGTTCGGGTTCAGCGCAGGGCTTCGGCCATGTCGCCCCACAGATGGGCGCTCGCTTCCGCACCCTTGAGCAGCAGGTCGAGCTCGACCTTCTCGTTGGGTGCGTGCCAGCCGTCGGACGGTACGGAGATGCCGAGGAACAGGACGGGGGCGGCCAGCACGTCCCGCAGGTCGGCGGCAGGCCCCGAGCCGCCCTCACGGGTGAAGCGGATCTTGTGGCCGTCGAAGGCACGGCCCATGGCCCGTACGGCCGACTGCAGGGCCGGGTGGTCCAGCGGGGTCAGGCAGGGGCGGGTCGCGGCGCCGAACTCGATCTCGTGCCGGACGCCGGCCGGGACCTGAAGGGCGACCCAGTCGGTGACGGCGCGCTCGATCTTGTCGGGGTCCTGTCCCGCGACGAGCCGGAAGGAGAGCTTCACCATGGCCGTCGAGGGAATGATCGTCTTGCCGCCGGGGCCCTGGTAGCCGCCGCCGATGCCGTTGACCTCGGCGGTCGGGCGGGCCCAGATGCGCTCCAGCGTGGAGTAGCCGGACTCGCCGAGCGTGCCGTGCGACTTCGCGGTGCGCAGCCAGGACTCCTCGTCGAACGGCAGCTCGGCGAACAGCTCGCGCTCGGCGTCCGTCAGCGGCGCGATGCCGTCGTAGAACCCGGGGATCGTGACGTGCTCGTTCTCGTCGTGCAGCGCCGCGACGATGCGGGCGGCGACGGTCGCCGGGTTGGGTACGGCGCCGCCGAACGAGCCGGAGTGGATGTCCTGGTCGGGACCGTACAGCGTGATCTCGCAGTCGGCGAGGCCGCGCATGCCGGTGCACACCGTCGGGGTCGTCTCGGACCACATGCCGGTGTCCGAGACGATCACCGCGTCGGCGGCGAGGCGCTCGGCCCGCTCTTCGACGAGCGCGCGGAAGTTCGGGGAGCCGGACTCCTCCTCGCCCTCGATGAGCAGCTTGAGGTTGACCGCGGGTGCGGTGCGACCGGTGGCGGCGAGGTGCGCTCGCACACCGAGGGTGTGGAAGAAGACCTGCCCCTTGTCGTCCGCCGCGCCCCGGCCGTACATCCGGCCGTCGATGATCTGCGGCTCGAACGGGTCGGTGTGCCAGCCGTCCTCGCGGGCGGCGGGCTGGACGTCGTGGTGGCCGTAGACCAGCACGGTGGGTGCGTCGGGATCGCCCGAGGGCCATTCGGCGAACACCGCGGGTGCGCCGGGCGTCGGCCAGATCTCGGTGACGGGGAACCCGGTCCCGGCGAGTTCGGCCGCGAGCCACTCCGCGCTGCGCCGTACGTCCGCGGCGTGGTCGGGCTGTGCCGACACCGACGGGATGCGCAGCCATTCGGCGAGGTCGTCGAGGAAGGCTGTGTGGTGCTGCTCTACGTACATACGGACGGCGTTGTCCGGGGTGTCGCTCATGCTCCTGAGCCTAACGGGCACCGGCGGGCGATTCGTCGGCCGTCCCGCCCAGCAGGATGCGCTCGAGCCCGGCGCGGTCGGGGAGGTCGTCGGGTCGGACGATCGCTCCGCTGCGTACGAACACGAACGAGGCCGTCACCGCGTCCGTCGGCACGCCGTGCGCCTCTGCCCAGGCCAGGCGGTAGACGGCGAGCTGCAGCGGGTCGGCCTTGCCGTCGCGGGCCGTCTTCCAGTCGACGATCTCGAAGGTGTCCGGACCGGATCGGTAGACCGCGTCGATACGACCCCGGATGACACGGCCCGCGAGGGTGAGCTGAAACGGGGCCTCGACACGGTGGGGGGTGCGCCGGGCGTACGGGGTGCGCTCGAAGGCCTCCTTGAGCGCGGCCAGATCGCGCTCGTCCTCGATGTCGTCCACGCCGTCGTCGGCGCCGCCCGGCAACTCGTCCGGGCCGAGCATGGGCAGTGGCAGCTCCTCGAACCGCGACTCGACCCAGGCATGGAAGCGAATGCCCCTGCGTGCCGCGGGCTGAGGGGGCCGGGGCATCGGGCGGGCCAGCTCTTGGGCGAAGCCGTCGGGGTCGGCGGCGAGGCGCAGCAGCTGGGTGGCGGAGAGCGAGGGCGGTACGAGGACGTCGCGCACGCCGGCCCGGGTACGCCGCAGCTCGCCGGCGAGGGCGTCGAGGTCACGGTCCCAGGAGGCGATGGTGCGGGCGTCCTCGGGGGTGAGGGGGTTGTCGCCCGTCCCACGCTCCCCCAGAGCTCGGCCGGTCCCCCCGGGCCGGGAGGTGTCCGCGGGGGCCGACACCCCCGCAGCCCCGGTCACGCCCGCTCCGCGGCGCGGCTGTGCGGCCTCGGCCGGAATGTTCTCCCGCGGGTCGGGGTGCCGGGGGTCCGGGATGAGGGCGTCGTCCACCCGGGCCGAGGCCTCGTCGTCGTACGGGGCCTCGGTGGGCCGGTCCCAGTCGTCCGGATCCTCGGGCTCGGGCGGCCCATCCGGCTCGCGAGGCTCGGGCGGCCCATCCGGCTCGGGAAGCTCGGGCGGCCCCGCCGACGCGAGGGCGTTCAGGTGGGACAGGACCGTGTCGGCCGCCGCGCGGCGGCGGGACAGCGAGGTCGGATCCAGCGGGAGCGGCCAGGCGTGGTCCGCCGTCGTCCCGTGCAGTGCCGGGTTCTGTGCGTCCTCGGCCGGTTCGTCCGCCCAGACCTCGATCTCGCCGTAGCCCTGCGCGCAGTGGTCGTGGAGCGCCCGGAGGAACGCCGAGGGGCCCCGGCGCCGCTTCTGGCTCGGCCCCCACCAGTGCGCCGAGCCGAGCAGCAGCGATCGCGGACGGGTGAACGTCACGTACCCGAGCCGCAGTTCCTCGGTGTGCTGATGGTCCTTCATCGACTCCTTGAAGCTCCCGAGGCCCTTCGCGTCCCAGGACGCGACGTCCGGGAGCGTCCGGGCGTCGCCCCGCAGGGCGTGCGGCAGCACCTTGGACTGGGAGGTCCACGCCTCGCGCGCCTGCTCGCTCGGGAAGTGCTTGGCGACCAGGCCGGGGACGGCCACGACGTCCCACTCCAAGCCCTTGGCCTTGTGCGCCGTGAGGACCTTGACCGTGTTCTCGCCGCCCGGGAGCGCGTTGTCCAGGCCCTTCTCGTACTGCGCGGCGGTGCGCAGGAAGGCGAGAAAGGCGAGCAGGCCCACCTCCCCGTCCAGCGCTGCGAAACCGGCCGCCACGTCCAGGAAGTTGCCGAGGGTCTCGCGACGGCGTGCGGCCAAGGCGTGCGGGGACGCGGAGAGTTCGACCTCCAGGCCGGTGGTCCCGAGGACGCGGTGCAGTACGTCCATCAGCGGGTCTGCCAGCGAGCGCCGCAGATCGCGCAGTTCGGCGGCGAGGCGGGCGAAGCGGATGCGGGCCTCCGCGGAGAAGGGCAGGCCGTCGTCCTCGCCGCCGGCCGACTCCAGGAAGGTGTCGAGCGCGTCGGCGAGCGAGATGACCTCGGAGGGGTCGGTGCCCTCGACGGCTGCGGCGAGGCGCTGCTCACGGTCGTCGTCCGCGTCGGCGCGGTGCACCAGCAGCCGGGCCCGACGGCCCAGCAGTGCCAGATCACGCGGTCCGATCCGCCAGCGCGGCCCGGTGAGCAGGCGGACCAGCGAGGCGTTGGCACCCGGATCCTGCAGGACCTCGCACACGGCGACCAGGTCGGCGACCTCCGGGAGGTGCAGCAGCCCGGACAGTCCGACGACCTCGACCGGCACGTCACGGGCGACCAGCGCGCCCTGGATTTCGGGGAAGTCACCCGCGGTACGGCACAGGACGGCGATCTCGCCGGGTTCCTTGCCGGTACGCACCAGATGGGCGATCGAGTCGGCGAGCCAGTCGATCTCCTGCGCGTGCGTGGGCAGCAGGGCGCAGCGGACCATGCCGTCCCGCTCGGCGCCGGGGGCGGGACGCAGCGCCTCGACGCCCTCGTGCATCGCGCGCAACGGGGCGGCGAGGCCGTTGGCCAGGTGCAGCAGCCGGCCGCCGCTGCGGCGGTTCTCGCTGAGCGAGAAGCGGGTGGCCGGCCGGCCGTCGGCGTACGGGAAGTGTGCGGGGAAGTCGTCCAGGTTGGCGACGGATGCCCCGCGCCAGCCGTAGATGGCCTGGCAGGGGTCGCCGACCGCGGTGACCGCATGGCCCGTGCCCTGCCCGAACAGACCGGCCAGCAGGAGCCGCTGGGCGACGGAGGTGTCCTGGTACTCGTCGAGCAGGACGACCCGGAACTCGTCCCGCAGGATGCGGCCGACCTCCGGCCTGGTGAGTGCGAGCTCGGCGGACAGGGCGATCTGGTCGCCGAAGTCGAGAAGGTCGCGCTGCCGCTTGGCCGCGCGGTAGCGCACGGTGAGGTCGAGCAGTTCGCGGCGGGCCGCGGCGGCCTCGGGGACCTTGCGAAGCTCCGCGTTGCTGAGCCGGGTGGCCTCCAGGGTGTGCAGCAGCCCGGAGTCGTACGCCTGAAGCTGCTCGGGGCGCACCAGATGCTCCGCGAGTTCGGCGTCCAGCGCGAGCAGATCGCTGACCAGGGACGGGAAGGAGCGGGTGAGGGCGGGATACGGCCCCGGGGCCTCGCGCAGAACCCGCGCGGCGAGCTGGTAGCGGGTGGCGTCGGCGAGCAGCCGGGCGGTCGGCTCCAGCCCGATACGCAGCCCGTGGTCGGTCAGAAGTCGGCCGGCAAAGGCGTGGTACGTGGAGATGCGCGGCTCACCCGGCGGGTTGTCCGGGTCGAGTACGTCGGGGTCCGTCACCCCGGCTCGTACGAGGGCGGTGCGCACGCGCTCGGCGAGCTCGCCCGCGGCCTTGTTGGTGAAGGTGAGACCGAGCACCTGCTCGGGGGCGACCTGTCCGGTGCCGACCAGCCACACCACTCGGGCGGCCATGACCGTCGTCTTCCCCGAGCCGGCTCCGGCCACGATGACCTGCGGGGCGGGCGGCGCGGTGATGCAGGCCGTCTGCTCCGGGGTGAAGGGGATACCGAGGAGCTCCTTGAGCTGCTCGGGGTCGGTGATGCGCGCGGTCACCCGAGAGAGGCTAACGGGGACCACCGACAGCGGTGGTCCCCGTCCGGCCTCAGCCTCTGCCCGTACGTGTCACGGGTCCCGGTGCGGGTCCGGGGCGGCGGCCTCGTCGTGTCAGGCGGCGCCCGCGCCGGAATCCCCGGCCTCGCCGAGCTTCTCCATGTCGAGGACCTCGTCCGCCGGCGGCGCCACGGCGTTCACGGGCTTGTCGTAGTCGGAGAAGACCATCGTGCCGGGCTCGTCACCGCCGACCACATGGATCTTGAGGAGGTAGGGCTTGCCCTCCTTGGCCACGTACACCGTGGTCGTCTCGCCGCCGGGGTCCTTCTTCACGACGGTCGCCGCGGGCTGACCGTTGACCTCGGCGTCGGGGCCCTTGGTCATGCCCTTTCGATCGGACTTGTCCTCGTCCATGCTCTCGATCATGGCCTCGAGGTCGCAGATCTCGTCCATTCCGTCTTCGGACTTCACCTCTGCCGGCATCTTCATCCAGCGGCCCTTGAAGAGCTCGGCCGCGCCGGCGGCCTCCTCGTCGGAGGCGCCGTCCTCCTTGATGATGGCCGTCCAGAACGCGTCATTGCCCTTCATGTACATGACGTTGGCGGCCTGGAGCAGTTCGGCGGTACCGCCTTCCACGCCCATCTTGCCCGTGCAGGCGCCCTTGTTGTCGACCGCGAAATCGAGGTCCGTCAGCTCACCGTCGGTCTTGATCTTTCCCGCCATCCGGACGGACGTGGCGGACTTGGCCGTGTCGATTCCCTTTTCGGCTATCTGATCGGCAGTCAGGCCCTCGAACGGGTCGGCGGGAGCCTTCGACGACGTAGCGGCAGCCGGCTCCTTCGTCGCGCCGGAGCCCTCGGCCGGGTCATTGGTCTTGGAGCAGGCCGTCAGTCCGGCGATCGCGGTCGCACAGACCATCGCCGAAATCAGGAGCTTCCGATTGGCCGCCATGTTGTGTCTCTCTCCCTGTGGAACCTGCTTACCGCACCCTTATGCGACCCATGGAGGGCCCTCATTGGATGCACGCAAAGGGTGTGATGTGCACCACAGGCTCCGTGATCACTCCACGATGTGACGGCCCTCGGGCTGTGCGCTGCACGAGGCTCGGAACGCGCAGTGCGTGCAGTGCTGCCCGGTTGCGGGGGTGAAGCGCTCGTCCAGCACCCGTCCGGCCGCGGTGGCGAGCAGATCCCCGACCCACTCCCCCGCGAGAGGCTCCTGCGCCTGGACCTTGGGCAGTGCCTCGCCGCCCTCCTTCTTGGCCGCGGGCTGGCGCAGCTGTACGAGTTCGGCGCCGCCGGGCTCGGGGCGGCGCCCGCGGAAGGCCTCGTCGACCGCGCCCTCGCGCACCGCGAGCTGGTAGACGGCGAGCTGTGGATGGCGGGCGACCTCGTCCCTGGTGGGGGTCGCCTTGCCGGTCTTGAAGTCGACGACGTACGCGCGCCCGTGCTCGTCCTCCTCGACGCGGTCCATGGAACCGCGGATACGCACCTCGTAGTCACCCGCTGGGAGGGTCACGTCGAAGTCGTGCTCGGTGGCGGCCGGGGTGCGACCACCGCGGTCCATGACATGCCAGCGCAAGAAGCGTTCGAGCGCGATGCGGGCATGCCCCTTCTCCTGCTGCGACTTCCAGGGGGCGTCGAAAACGAGCGCGTCCCAGACGGAGTCGAGGCGCTCCATGAGGACGGCGAGATCGGCGGGGGTCTGCCCGGAGGCGACCTCGTCAGCGAGTACATGCACCACGTTGCCGAAGCCCTGGGCCGCGGTCGCGGGCGCGTCCGCCTTCACCTCACGCCCCAGGAACCACTGCAGCGCACAGGTGTTGGCGAGCTGGTCGAGCGCGCTGCCGGACAGCGTGACGGGCTGGTCGCGGTCACGCAGCGGGACGGCACTGTGCGTGGGGTCGTACAGACCCCACCAGCGATAGGGGTGCGCGGCCGGCACCAGCGGCTGGCCCTCGTCGTCGGTGAGCGCGGCGAGGCGGGCGAGGCGACGGGCGGCGGCCTCGCGCAGCTGCGGCGTCGCGTCCGGGTCCACGGTGGTGGCGCGCAGTTCGGCGACGAGCGCGGCGACGGCCAAGGGGCGGCGGGGGCGGCCGGTGATGTCCCGCGGCGGGACACCGAGCTCGGTCAGGAAGCGGGAGGGCTGATCACCGTCGTCGGCGGGCGCCTTGACCGCGGTGACCACGAGGCGGTCACGGGCGCGGGTGGCGGCGACGTAGAAGAGGCGGCGTTCCTCGGCGAGCAGCGCGCCGGGCGTGAGGGGTTCGGCGAGCCCGTCACGCCCGATGCGGTCCGCCTCCAGAAGGGAACCGCGACGGCGCAGGTCCGGCCACAGTCCTTCCTGTACGCCGGCGACGACGACCAGGCCCCACTCGAGGCCCTTGGAACGGTGGGCGGTCATCAGGCGTACGGCGTCGGGCCTGACCTCCCGCCTGGAGAGCGTGTCGGCGGCGATGTCCTGGGCGTCGAGTTCCTCCAGGAAGTTCAGCGCACCACGACCGCCCGTGCGTTCCTCGGCGCGGGCCGCGGTCTCGAACAGGGCACACACTGCGTCGAGATCACGGTCGGCGTTGCGCCCGGCCGCACCGCCTCTGAGCGCCGCGCGCTCCAGTCGCTGCGGCCAGGGAGTGCCGTCCCACAGTTGCCAGAGGGCTTCCTCGGCGGTGCCGCCGCCGGCCAGAAGCTCCCGCGCCTTGCGCAGCAGCGCACCGAGCCGCTGGGCACCGCGGGCGTACGCGGGGTCGTGCGCGACCAGGCGCTCGGGCTCGGCGAGTGCGCGGGCAAGGAGCTCGTCGGACGGCGGGGGCACGCGGTTCCCGCCGGCCCGCTCCTCGTCGCGCAGGGCGCGCCCGAGGCGTCGGAGGTCGGCGCTGTCCATGCCGCCGAGGGGTGAGGTGAGGAGGGTGAGCGCGGTCTCGGTGCCGAGCCAGGAGGTGTTCCCCGACCCCCCTCCGTCCCGAGAGCGGGGGGTGTCCCCGTCCGGCCCTCCGGCAGCGTCGCCGGCCTCGGCGTCCGGGGCAACGGCGCCGGCTTCGCCGCTCCCCTGGCCCGTGGCTTCCGCGGGCAGCGCCAGGACCGCCCGGCCCGGCGCCGAGCCGGTGCCGGACGCTGCGGCGTCCGGCGACACGTCGCCTGCGGACGGGCGCGCCCGACCCGCCCCGGCGACGTCGCCCTTCAGTACCGCGCCCACGGCGCCCGTCGACCCGTCGGAGCCCGCGCCCACGGCGCCCGGCGACACGTCCCCTGCGGCCGGGTGCGCCTCACCCGCCCGTACTGCTTCGGCGTCCCGGTCCGCGGGGAGCGGGGCCGGTGGTTCCGTTCCCGCCGTCCGGACCGCCGTACCCACGTCGTCCGGGCCGTCCGGCAGCTCGCCGGCGTCTCCGGACGTGGTCCGGTGCGCCGTGGCCGCCGTCGCGACCGCTCTGAGCGCTGTCAGGAGCGGGGCGACGGCCGGTTCGTGGCGCAGGGCCACGTCGTCGCCGTCGACCTCCAGAGGTACGCCCGCCGAGGTCAGCGCACGGCGGATGGAGGGGATGCTGCGGCCGCCGGCGCGGACGAGGACCGCCATGTCCTTCCACGGGACACCGTCCTCGAGGTGCGCGCGGCGCAGGATGTCGGCGATGTTGTCGAGTTCCGTGGAGGCCGTCGGGTAGGTGTACGCCTCGACGCGGCCGTCCTCCCGTACCGCCGCGAGTTCCCGGTGCGCCCTGACCTTGTCGCCGGGCAGGCGGGTCAGCGGCATCCTCCGGGTCAGCAGCCGGGTCGCGGCGAGCAGCTGCGCGCCACTGCGCCGGGACGTGGTCAGTACCGCTACCTGGGACGGCGTGCCGTCCGCGTGCCGAAAAGCGTCCGGGAAGTCCAGGATGCCGTTCACATCCGCGCCGCGGAACGCGTAGATGGACTGGTCCGGGTCGCCGAAAGCCACAAGTGTCCGGCCCCCTCCGGCGAGCGCCTGGAGCAGCCGCACCTGGGCCGGGTCGGTGTCCTGGTACTCGTCGACGAACACCGCGTCGTACGGAAAGTCGTACGGCGAGGCGGTCCGCTCGGCCAGCAGCACGGCCCGGTGCACCAGCTCCGCGTAGTCGAGCACCCCCTGCAGGTCCAGGACGTCGAGATATTCGGCCAGGAAGGACGCGGCCGCGCCCCAGTCGGGACGGCCGGTGCGTGCCGCGAAGCGGGCGAGTGCGTCGGGTCCGAGGCCGAGCTCCCGGCTGCGGGCGAGCACGGCCCGCACCTCGTCGGCGAAGCCACGCGTGGTGAGGCAGGCCCGCAGCTCGTCGGGCCAGCGGATGGCCGCCGCACCGGCACGCTCCAGGTCGATGTGGCCGGCGAGCAGGTCGCGTACGGCGACGTCCTGCTCAGGACCGGACAGCAGCCGCAGCGGCTCGGAGAACAGATCGGCGTCCTGGTGGGCGCGGACCAGGGCGTAGCAGAAGGAGTGGAACGTGGTCGCCTGCGGACCGTGCGCACCGCCCAGCCGCAGCGCCATGCGGTCGCGCAGTTCGACGGCCGCCTTGCGGCTGAAGGTCAGGACCAGGATGCGGGCCGGGTCCGCGCCCCTGGCGATACGCGCTGCCACGGCTTCCACCAGCGTGGTCGTCTTGCCGGTGCCCGGCCCTGCGAGCACCAGCAGCGGCCCCGCGCGATGGTCAACCACGGCGCGCTGAGCTGCGTCCAGAAAAGGGGGATCCATCGGGCCCGGCGGGGTACGCACCAGTCGGTACGCGCCTGGGGACCTTCCCCTGCGCCCTTGCGGGCGTGGGGGGACCCCGTGCCGCACCTGCTGGTGCGGCGGACGCCCGGTGGTGGAGGAGGAGCTCACGTGGATCGCCGGTCCTGGTGGGTGTGCTGATGGTGAGGATGGGGTTCGTGCCGCGCGCTGACGACGCTACGCCAGGGCGGGACGCGCGGGCGCCGG
The DNA here is from genome assembly GCF_042888425.1 of Streptomyces sp. NPDC002889. Lineage (NCBI taxonomy): Bacteria > Bacillati > Actinomycetota > Actinomycetes > Kitasatosporales > Streptomycetaceae > Streptomyces > Streptomyces sp. NPDC002889. The sequence continues at coordinate 216,843 of NZ_JBIAPT010000013.1, read as the reverse complement.
GACCTTCACGTACCCCGTACGGTGCTTCCTGCCCCCGCGCCCTCGCCGTGGGGCGGAAGCTGTCCCGTGTGAGCCTCGTCGCTGTCCGCCCGGTCCGGGGCGACGCCGTCCCACCGCGCACGCTTCATGTCGATGCGCGGCACATGACCCTCGGCGCCGCGCCCAGCGGCGCGCAGCGGCGTCCCCTCGGCCCGGTAGCGCTGCAGGGCGTCGAGCTCGTGGCCGGGCAGCAGCGTGCCGTCCGCGCGCACGACCCGCCACCACGGCACCGCCCCGCCGTACAGCGCCATCGCCCTGCCCACCTGGCGCGGTCCGCCCTCGCCGAGCCATTCGGCCACGTCCCCGTACGTCATCACCCGGCCCGGCGGGATCAGCTCGGCAACATCAAGCACCCGCTCGGCATATTCGGGATACTCGGCGTACTGCGGCTGCTCGTCCATCCGCCCCATCCTGCCGCACGCCACCGACAACGCCATGGCCGAAAGGCGCACCGTGCCCTGAGGGGCAAAGGGGCGTATCTTGCATACTTCGCGCCCCGGCAATGCACCCTGATGCCCCCCTCTGCCGTCCGGTCGTGCCACCATCGTGCGGGCGGTGACTGGTGATACGAGATCAAGAAGAGACCGAGACGGCGAAGGAGCAGGGCGTGCAGCCTTCGAAGGCGGCAAGCACCCCTGAGCCCGAGTCGTACCCGGAATCTGCCGGTCCGCAGGCCGGCCAGGAGCGGCCGGGCGCCGGCCCCTCGCACGTCGAGGCGTCGAGCGCCTCGCAGGCACGCGCCGAACGCCCGGGGGGCGACCGGCCCGGGACCGAGGACCCGTCCGGCGACGAGGACGCCAGGAACAGCGGCGACGGCAGGGACGACCTCGAAGCCACGGACCTGCCCGGCGCCCCTGGACGCCGTGCCGAGGACCGGCCGCCTGCCGAGGATCTGCCCGGCGCGGAGGAGCAACGGCAGGCCTCCGCGCACCGTCCTTCCGTTCGTCCGCCCCGGGGGTCCCACCGCTTCACGGACCCCGAGGTGACCCGCGCCGACCGGGTCTCCGGCGACGAGCCGCTGCTCCCCGCCCGGGTGCACCGCCCCTCCGATCTGATGCGGCTGCTCATCGGGGTCCTCGCGATCGCGATCGTCCTCGCCGTCGCCGCCTTCGCGCAGGGCACCACGTCCGGTCTTGAACAGGACATCAACAAGGGCACGGGCCAGGCCCCCGACCTGTTGGTCAAGATCGCCGGTCTGGCGTCCAGCATCGCGGTGCTGCTCGTCCCGGTCGCCTTCGCGATCGAGCGGCTCGTCAAACGCGACGGCCTGCGCATCGCGGACGGCGTACTCGCCGCGGTTCTCGCGCACGGGGTCACCCTCGCCACCGACCTCTGGGTCGCCAGGGGCGCACCGGACACCCTCCAGGACGCGCTGACCCAGGCGCAGACCGGTGGCGAGCTGACCGATCCCGTCCACGGATATCTCGCACCCGTCATCGCCTACATGACCGCTGTGGGCATGGCCCGCAGACCCCGCTGGCGCGTCGTGCTGTGGGTGGTCCTTCTCCTCGACGCCTTCGCCATGCTCGTCGCGGGGTACACCACCCCGTTCTCGATCATTCTCACCGTACTGCTGGGCTGGACCGTCGCCTACGGCACGCTGTACGCCGTCGGCTCGCCCAATGTGCGGCCCACCGGGCAGAACCTGCTGGCCGGTCTGCGCCGGGTCGGTTTCCACCCGGTGACTGCCCTGCGCGCCGAGGAAAGCCCGCCCGACACCGCCGAGCAGGGCGACCGCGGCCGCCGCTATCTGGTGTCGCTGGAGGACGGACCACCGCTCGATGTCACCGTCGTCGACCGTGAGCAGCAGGCCCAGGGCTTCTTCTACCGGGTCTGGCGCCGGCTGACACTGCGCTCCATCACCACCCGCCGTTCCATCCAGTCGCTGCGCCAGGCCCTGGAGCAGGAGGCGCTGCTGGCGTACGCGGCGATCGCCGCCGGTGCCAACGCCCCCAAGCTGATCGCCACCTCCGAACTCGGCCCGGACGCCGTGATGCTCGTCTACGAGCACCTGGGCGGCCGGTCCCTGGACGCGCTCGAGGACGACGAGATCACCGACGACGTGGTGCGCGGCGCCTGGCACCAGGTCAAGGCACTCCAGTCCCGGCGCATCGCCCACCGCCGGCTCACCGGGGACGCGATCCTGCTGGACGCGGGCGGCCGGGTGATCCTCACGGATCTGCGCGGCGGCGAGATCGCTGCCGGCGACGTGGTGCTGCGTATGGACATCGCCCAGCTGCTGACCACTCTGGGGCTGCGGGTGGGCGCGGAGCGCGCGGTCGCGGCGGCCGTCGTCGTGCTCGGCCCGGACGCGGTCGCCGACTGTCTGCCGCTGCTCCAGCCGATCGCGCTCAGCCGCTCCACCCGGGCGACGCTGCGCAAGCTCGCGCGCGAGCGGTCGCAGCGCGAGCGTGACGCGGTGCTGGAGGCGTCCGCGGCCGCCAGACGGGCCCGCACGGAGGAGCTCGCCGACGACCGCAAGGCGGCCCGCAAGACCGAGCGCGCGGAGAAGCAGGCCGACAAACGGGCCATGGACGTGGCCATGGAAGGAGCACGCGAGGAGGACCTGCTCTCCCAGATCCGTCAGCAGGTGCTCCTGATCAGGCCGCAGGCGCCGGTCGAACCGGTCCGTCTGGAGCGCATCCGGCCGCGTACGCTCGTCAGCTTCATCGCCGGTGCGGTCGCCGCGTACTTCCTGCTCTCGCAGCTCGCCGGCATCGACTTCGGCACGATCTTCTCGCAGGCGCACTGGGGCTGGGTGGCGGCCGCCGTGGCGTTCTCCGCGCTCAGCTACTTCGCCGCCGCCATGAGCCTGCTGGGCTTCGTGCCCGAGCGGGTGAGCTTCCTGCGGACCGTCGTCGCCCAGGTCGCCGGGTCCTTCGTCAAGATCGTCGCCCCGGCGGCGGTCGGCGGAGTCGCCCTCAACACCCGCTTCCTCCAGCGCTCCGGTGTCCGGCCGGGACTCGCCGTGGCCAGCGTGGGCGCCTCGCAGCTCTTCGGTCTCGGCGCCCACATCCTGCTGCTGCTCTCCTTCGGCTATCTGACCGGCACGGAACGGACCGCGTCCTTCACCCCGTCGAGAACGGTGATCGCCGGTCTGCTGACGGTCGCCGTTCTGGTGCTGGTGGTCACGGCGATCCCGTTCCTGCGGAAGTTCGTCTCGACGCGGCTGCGCTCGCTGTTCGCCGGGGTGGTGCCGCGCATGCTCGACGTACTGCAGCGGCCGATGAAGCTGCTCACCGGCATCGGAGGCATGCTGCTGCTGACCGGTGTGTTCGTGATGTGTCTGGACGCGTCGGTCCGGGCCTTCAACAACGGGGACCAGCCGCTGAGCTACGCCAGCCTCGCCGTGGTGTTCCTCGCGGGCAACGCGCTCGGCTCCGCGGCCCCGACGCCCGGTGGTGTGGGTGCGGTCGAGGGCGCGCTGACCTTCGGTCTGGTCCTGGCCGGGGTGCCGAAGGAGGTCGCGGCGCCGGCGGTCCTGCTGTACCGGATGATGACGCTCTGGCTGCCCGTGCTGCCGGGCTGGTTCGCGTTCAACCACCTCACCCGCAAGGGCGCCCTGTAAACCCGCTCCGGGGCCACACCACCCGCATGGACCGTCGCCCGCGCGGGCGACGGCCGCACGGCGCACGATGGCGACATGCCGATCTCTTCCTCCGCCGACGTCCGTGTCCGGGGTGGCGTCCGCCCCCGCGCGAGCCTCGCCGCGGCGACGGTCGCCGTACTGCTGGCCGCGGCCGGCTGCTCCGACGGTGACAAGGACACGGCCGGGGCGCAGGACCTCGCCTCCCAGACGCTGGAGTGGCGCGCCTGTCCGGCTCCTTCCGAGGCGGAGGGCGGCGGAACCCCGCCGTCGCCGCTGCCGGGGGGAACCATCTGGGAGTGCTCGTTCATGGACGCCCCGCTCGACTACGACGACCCGGACGGCGAGACCATCGAGCTCGCCCTCATCCGGGCCAGGGCGCGCGAGACGGCTCACCGGATCGGCTCCCTCATCTTCAACTTCGGCGGCCCCGGCGGCTCCGGTGTGGCGACCCTGCCCGCGGCCGCCGAGGACTACGGAACTCTCCAGGCCCGCTACGACCTGGTGAGCTTCGACCCGCGCGGGGTGGGCCGCAGCGTGCCCGTGGAGTGCCTGGACGACAAGCAGATGGACGCATACCTCTCCGAGGACGGGACGCCCGACGACCCGGCCGAGGAGAAGACCTTCGTCAAGGGCATCGACTGGTTCTCGGGCGCCTGTGAGAAGAACTCGGGCGAGCTGCTCCCTCATGTCGCCACCACCAACGCGGCCCGCGACATGGACCTGATGCGGGCGGTGCTCGGCGACGACAAACTCCACTACTTCGGCATCTCGTACGGCACCGAGCTCGGTGGCGTCTACGCCCACCTGTTCCCGAAGAACGTCGGACGGGCGGTCTTCGACGCGGTCGTCGACCCGACCGAGACCGCCGAACAGAGCTCCCTCGGCCAGGCAGAGGGCTTCCAGCTGGCCCTCACCAACTTCGCGAAGGACTGTGTGGCCCGCGGTGATGCCTGTCTGGTGCCCGGCTCCACCGTGCAGGAGATCCAGGACTGGATCCTCGCCCTCCTCGACCAGCTGGAGAAAAAGCCGATCCCGGCCGTCGGCGACCGCAAGCTGACCGCGACCCTGGCCACCACCGGCATCGCGCAGACGCTGTACTCCAAGGAGTACTGGAGCCTGCTGGAGCAGGGTCTCGACGAGGCCGACGGCGGCAACGGGGCGCTGCTGCTGGCCTTCGCCGACGCCATGAACGGCCGCTCCGAGGACGGCCACTACAGCAATATCCAGGCGGCCGGCACAGCCATCAACTGTGCGGATTCCCGCTCCCGTTTCACGCTCGGGCAGACCAAGGCGAAGCTGCCGGAGTTCCAGAAGGCATCGCCCGTCTTCGGCGACTACCTCGGCTGGGGGCTGATGGGCTGCAGCGACTGGCCGGTGCCCGGCGCCTGGAACACCCCGGACGTCTCCGCGCCCGGCGCGCCCCCCATCCTCGTCATCGGCAACACCGGAGACCCCGCCACTCCCTACGAGGGCACCAAGGCGATGGCCGGGGAGCTCGGCAAGGGTGTCGGAATCCAGATCACCTACCGGGGCCAGGGCCATGGCGCGTACGGCAGCAGCACGTGCGTGAAGCGGGCCGTGGACGGCTACCTCCTCGACGGCAAGGTCCCGGCCGACGGGACGGTCTGTCGGTAGGCCCGCCTAGGATGTGGATCTGTCGTCGAAAGCCATGGGGGGCGCACGATGAGCATGCGGGTAAGGACAGGTGCACTTGCCGCTGCCGCGCTGCTGGTGGCCGGGGCGGTCGTCGGCTGCAGCGGAGGCGCCGACAAGGACACGGGCAAGAACGCCGACGAGAAAGCCGGCAGCCCGTCCGCGTCCGGCAAGGCCACGCCCGGCGGGGGCGATCCGGCCCTGCCCGCCGCGCTGACCGGCCAGAAGCTGGACTGGAAGGGCTGCGAGGCGCCCACCGAGGCGTACGGCAGCTATGCGCGCAAGCCGGGAAGTCAGTGGCAGTGCGCCACGATGCGGGTCCCCCTCGACTACGCCCGGCCGTCCGGCGAGACGATCGGCATCGCCCTGGTCCGCTCCGAGGCCGGGGAGCCGGACAGGCGGATCGGCTCGCTGCTGTTCAACTTCGGCGGCCCCGGCGGCTCCGGTGTGGCCGCGCTGCCCACGGCCGACAGCTTCGGGACCCTGCACAGCCGGTACGACCTGGTCAGCTTCGACCCGCGTGGCGTCGCGCAGAGCGTCGCGGTGGTGTGCCGCGGCGACAAGGAGACCGAGAAGTCGCTGCGGCTCGACTCCACGCCGGACACGGCGGCGGAGGAGAAGGCCTATCTGGACGACGCGGCGGCCTTCGGCGCGGGCTGCGCCAAGAAGTCGGGTCGGGTCCTGGCGCATGTCGGCACCGTCGACGCGGCCCGTGACATGGACCTGATGCGGGCGGTGCTCGGCGACGACAAGCTCCACTACCTCGGCATCTCGTACGGCACCGAGCTCGGCGGCGTCTACGCCCACCTGTTCCCGAAGAACGTCGGACGGCTTGTCCTGGACGCCGTTGTCGACCCGTCCGCCGACTTCGTCGGGCACTCGCGCAACCAGGCCGTCGGCTTCCAGCGCGCCCTGGAGAACTACTTCAAGAGCCGCGGCATCAGCGCTCAGGACGGCACCGCGCGGGTCGTGAAACTGCTCGACCGGCTGGACCGCGGGCCGCTGCCCGCACAGCAGGGACGAACGCTCACCCAGAGTCTCGCGCTCACCGGGATCATCTCCACGCTGTACTCGCAGGAGAGCTGGGACTATCTCACCGAGGCTCTGAAGGAGGCCGAGGGCGGCGACGGCACCAAGCTGCTGGCGACGGCCGAGTCGTTCAACAACCGTGACGAGGAAGGGCATTACGCCACCCAGGACCACTCACAGCGCGCCATATCCTGCGCGGACGCGAAGGGCCGGGTCTCGGCGGCCGAGGTGAGGTCCCGTCATCTCGCCGACTTCACGGAGGCCTCGCCGGTCTTCGGCCCCTACCTCGCCTGGGACCTGGCCGGCTGGTGCGCGCAGTGGCCGGTCCCCGGGGAGTGGGAGACCCCGGAGGTCTCCGCCCAGGGCGCGGCCCCGGTGCTGGTGATCGGCACGACAGGCGACCCGGCGACGCCGTTCGAAGGCGCGAGGAAGATGGCCGACGAGCTCGGCGCGGGGGTCGGGGTGCTGATCAGCAACAAGGGCGAGGGCCATGGCGCGTACGGCACCAGCTCCTGTGTGACGAAGACGGTGGACGCGTATCTGCTGGACGGCAAGGTCCCGGCGAACGGCAAGACCTGCTCGTAACCTCAGCGGACGACATGGGCCCCGGACCGCGCCGCGATCGGGGGCCCTGCACCAGCTGTCGGCCGGCCGTGACCAACTGGATCACGTGACCGCGCCCAGCCGCGCCGGCCAGTAGGGCTTGGTCAGGTGTTCGGCCAGGTCGTCGGCCGTTCCGGTTCTTCACCAGGGCCATGAGGATGTCCGATCCGCTGCATGGCATCAGAATTGGCGTTGTCCACTGTTTCTGCCGGATCGGAGACAGCCCATGAAGGACCTCAAGTTTGAGCAGAAGCGCTCGCTGTCACGCCTTGAGGCGGCTGATCAGCTCACGGCGCTCGCGGCCGCGCTGAGGCAAGGCGGGGATGCCGAACTGGAACTCGGCCCCGGAACGCTGAGCCTGCGGATCCCCGACGAACTTCGCAGCGAGACGGAGGTCGAGGTCGGTGACGGGGAGATCGAGCTGGAGATCGAGTTCAAGTGGCCGACCGCACCGACCCGGACAGCGCCATCGCAGGCGGGGCCAGGCACAGAGGAGGCTGCGAGGAGGCGGAAGAGCGCGCCTGCCAAGCCCAGGCGGAGCAGCACCGGCACCAACAGGAGCAAAACCGCTAAGCGGTCCGCCACAAAGACGCCCTGAGCCCCGCCAAGGCGCGCATGGGCCGACGGCGTGCATCGGCGAGGCGGACACGCGGCCGTCGCTCGCGGGACGACACGGGGCGGCGCCTCGGCCGTCGCCCGGTCGGAGCGCTCGGTGGAGCGGCGGCGTCGGGCCAGGCGGGAATACGGAGAGGCCGGGCTCGCCGGGGCGGCCGAGGCTCAGCGAGGTCCAGGTCGCCCGGCTGGAGCGGGAGTTGGAGCATGGCCCGCTGGTGCAGGCCGGGCCGACCAGCGAGGGACGCTCGCGCGGGTCAACACGCTGATCGGGGTCCTGCCCACGGGAGACGGCCCCGGCACGCAACCGGGGCCGTCTCCGGGCCGTGGAATGTGGACCAGTGCCGACCCACGTCGACAACTGATGACCACGACTGCACATGGTCAGCGAGGTGTGAGCCCCGCGTTCCGCAGCTCGGCCGAGCTGCTGCTCAGTAGATCGGCTTCTCCGGCTCGATCTGGTTGACCCAGCCGATGACGCCACCGCCGACGTGCACCGCGTCGGCGAAGCCCGCGGACTTCAGCACAGCGAGGACCTCCGCACTGCGGACACCCGTCTTGCAGTGCAGGACGATGCGCTTGTCCTGCGGCAGGTCCTGGAGGGCGGAACCCATCAGGAACTCGTTCTTCGGGATCAGCCGGGCGCCGGGGATCGAGACGATCTCGTACTCGTTGACCTCACGGACATCGATGATGTCGATGTTCTCGCCGTCGTCGATCCACTCCTTGAGCTGCTTGGGAGTGATCGTCGCGCCTGCCGCCGCCTCCTGGGCCTCCTCGGACACGACGCCGCAGAAGGCCTCGTAGTCGATGAGCTCGGTGACGGTGGGGTTCTCGCCGCAGACCGCGCAGTCCGGGTCCTTGCGGACCTTGACCTGGCGGTACTGCATCTCCAGGGCGTCGTAGATCATCAGCCGGCCGACCAGCGGCTCACCGATGCCCGCGAGGAGCTTGATCGCCTCGTTGACCTGGATGGAGCCGATGGACGCGCACAGCACGCCGAGGACACCGCCCTCGGCGCAGGAGGGAACCATGCCCGGCGGCGGGGGCTCCGGGTAGAGGCAGCGGTAGCAGGGGCCGTGCTCGGACCAGAAGACGGAGGCCTGGCCGTCGAAGCGGTAGATCGAACCCCACACGTACGGCTTGTTCAGCAGCACGCAGGCGTCGTTGACCAGGTAGCGGGTCGCGAAGTTGTCGGTGCCGTCGACGATCAGGTCGTACTGGCTGAAGATGTCCATCACGTTCTCGGCCTCGAGCCGCTCTTCGTGCAGGACCACGTTCACGTACGGGTTGATGCCGAGCACGCTGTCGCGCGCCGACGCGGCTTTCGAGCGGCCGATGTCGGACTGGCTGTGGATGATCTGGCGCTGCAGGTTCGACTCGTCGACCTCGTCGAACTCCACGATGCCGAGCGTGCCGACACCAGCGGCGGCGAGGTACATCAGGGCCGGCGATCCCAGGCCGCCGGCGCCCACACAGAGCACCTTGGCGTTCTTCAGCCGCTTCTGCCCGTCCATCCCGACATCCGGGATGATCAGGTGGCGGGAGTACCTGCGGACCTCGTCGACGGTGAGCTCAGCAGCTGGCTCGACCAGGGGTGGCAGCGACACGGAGACCTCATCAATACAGCTGATCGGTAACTCAATACGGTGGTTCTTCCCGTAACACTGCCACGGCCCTCCTCATTCCGAGACACCTGGTCCGATCTGCGAGACGATTTCGTCCCAGTAGCCGGGCAGTGTCTCGAATGGCCCGGTCTGCCCCTTCCCGCTGCCGCTGCCGCAGCGATCGGTGAAGAAGATCGTCCCCGCGCCCTGCCAGCGGGCGATACGGGTGGCCTCCTCCAGGTGGGTGCGCGGCACTCCGTGTACGAAATGGACAAAGCGGTCCGGCGGGTAGTCGGCTGTCCACTCCGCCACCTGGGACCAGCGGTAATCCGTCCACGGTCCGGAGAAGGTGACCAGCTGGTCGGCCGCCTCCGCATACCCGGGGTGCGGATGCGAGCCGTGCCCCAGCACCAGATGGCCGCCGTCCACGACCGCCTCCAGTGTGGCCGTGGTACGCCGCACCATCGCGAGATCGGCACGCTCGGTCGGACATCGGTCCAGCAGGAACCCGTCGACCTGGTACCACTCCAGGAAGTGATGAGCATCACAGACGAGGTCGGCGAAGATGCGCGCCCCGTGGGACATGTCGAGATGGCCGAGAACCCGGACGCCCGCGTTGCGCAGCCGGCCCGCGGCTTCGAGACAGTGCGGGTCGGGTCGGTCGCCCGGGCCGTCCGCGACATTGAGGACCACCCAGTGCAGCGGTGTCCCGGGGCGGGTGAGCCCGGCCCACTCGACGGGGGCCAGCAGCGGATGGGCGTAGCCGGGGATGCCGAAGCCGAGTCTTTCGGCACCGGTCGCCGCGAGCGGCGTGTCCGTGGTGGTCAGATGCGGCATGCCGCCTCCATCCAGATGTCGGCGAGTGACTCCTCGAGGTTGATACGGGGCCGCCAGCCGAGCCGGTCCCTGGCAGTACGCACATCCGCCTGCTGCCAGTTGCCGCAGCCGTCGGGGTAGGGGGACGGCGTTGCGGCGAGGTGGTCCATGACGGATTCACCGCGCGGGGAGCCGATGGCGGTGCGGCCGGGGGACGCGTCGAGTTCGTGCAGTGCACCGGCGTACCCGGCGACGCGCGCCAGGATCGCGGCCGCGTCCCGCAGCCTTACGGCACGTCCCGTACCGATGTTCACGATGCCCTGCGCGGCCGAGAGAGAGGCGGCGTGCACGGCGCGGGCCACGTCGCGTACGTCGACGAAGTCGCGCTGCACGCCGAGGCCGCTGAGCTTCAGGTCGCCGTCGCCGGACTGCATGGCACGGCGCATCGCCTCCGCGAGCCGGCCGAGCGGGGAGCCTGCGGGGGTGCCGGGGCCTACGGGTGAGAAGACCCGCAGAACGATGGCGTCCAGACCGGCGCCGAGTACGAGTTCGGTGGCGGCGAGCTTGCTCACTCCGTACGGGCCGCCCGGGCGCGGAACGGCGTCCTCGGCGGTCGACGAGCCCTGCTGGGACGGCCCGTACTCGGAGGCGCAGCCGATCTGGACGAGGCGGGCACCGCAGCCGCTGCGGCGCAACGCCTCACAGACGGTGGCGACGGCCACGGTGTTGTGCCGGGTCAGCTCGCGGGCGCCGCCGCGGATGGCACCGGCGCAGTTGATGACGACCCCGGGATGGACTGCGCCCAGGAACCGGGTGAGGGCACCCGGGCTGCCGCCGGAGAGGTCGAAGCGCACATCGGCGTCGTCGCCGCGGCCGAGTGCGGTGAGATGGACGGCCGGGTCGGCGAGCAGCCGGTCGGCGACGAAGCGGCCGATGAATCCGTTGGCACCGAGCAGAAGCACCCTCATCGCGCGGCTCCTTCGGGCCGACGGGCCGGGGCTGGGGATTGCGGGTACATGTCGCTTACTCCTTAGTGGTGCGCTTGTGGTGCCGGTTGGCGAGGTGCCGGTATCTCCGCGCTGTCGGCTCTGCGGGAGATCGAGGTGTCCTTCAGGGGGTGTGCGCCGATGCCCTGCTCAGGGCTGCGGTGGTGTGGGCCAGCAGGCCCAGGGCAACAGCGCCGCAGGCCAGGGTCGGTACGGCTGACGAGCCCCAGGCGGCGATGAGCGACTCGACAGGACGTGCCAGGAAGCCGAGTCCGGGAAGCCGGCCGGACAACAGCAGTGCGGGTGCCGCCGCTTCGGCGGCGCAGGCGGTGGCCAGGGCGGCGGCCGCGGCTTCGGGGAAGCCGTGGACGATGAGCAGCCGGGCCAGGAAGAGCAGGACGCCGAGGGCGGCAGCGGGGACGGGCGTCCGGCCGGGAAGGAAGAGGCCGGTGAGCGCGAGGAGCGCGCCGAGTGCACCGCTGTACAAGGTGAGAGAGGCGAACAGCAGAGGGCGTGTGCCGGCAGCGAACTCGTCGAGTGTGCGGCTGCGTTCCAGCTTGCGCCGCGCGCGCACGGAGAACAGGTGGGCGCACCAGGCCGCGGGCGCGACGGCCAGGGCGAGGGCAACGAGTGGGCCGGGGTCCATGGGCCACCGCCCGTCGGGGCCGTCGGCGGCGACGCGGTCGACAAGCCCCTGGCCGTACACCGCGAAGACGAGCAGCCATACGGTCCAGATCCGCACGGCGGGGACCGTGCGGGCGCGGGCGCGCAGAGGGCCGCTGCGCAGACACAGAGCGAGCGCGACGGTGGCGGCGATCACCCCGACGACGGTGATGAAGAGCCGGAGCGCGCCCTGGGCCGGCTCCCTGCCCAGTACGGCCACGGTGCACACAACCCCCGGCAGAAGCGGGAGCAGCATCCGTCCGGCGCCCGGATCGGCGGCGCGCGCCGGACGAATGGCGCGTTCGTCGCCCCTCGGCACCCGCGCGTACAGCTCCTCGGCCAGGGAGAAGACGTCCCGGTGCCGAAAGCGCGCGGCGGTACGGTCGGTGACCCCGTGAGCCTCGAGCCCGGCGGCGATCTCGAGCGGATCGACGGCCCGCTCACACAGCTCCCGATGCCGGTGCATGAGCCCCTTGACGGGGTCCACGGGTCCACGCCGCGGGGCTGCGCTGTTGGGCACGCCGTCGTCCCGGGGCTCCGGCGCACGCGCCGGGCCCTTGTCGGGCACACCACGCCGGGGCGCGCTCCGCGGCCCGAGGGGTTCGCCGTCGGCCACACGACGCCGCGGCACGGCGGGTTCGCTGTCGGGCTCGGGACACCCCGGCGTGCTGCCGGACGCGGAGGCGGGCTCCGCCGCGCGCTCGTGCGTGCCTGCGGACAGGCACTCCGAGGCGGCAGCGCTGCCCGGCTCCGCCCGGAGCCCGGGCTCGGCCGCGCGCTCGTGCACGCCGTCCGCCGCGTCCCAGTGCTCGGGCGCGCGCGTGTGCCATGCCGCCTCCCCCGGCGGACCGGCGGGCGACCCGCCCCCCGCCGCCTCGGTGGGACGTTCGGTGAGCGTCTCGAAGGCCCACTCCTCGTTCGTGGTGGGCTCGTTGACACGGGATCTGGTCATCGGCCTGCCTCCTCGGCCGCGCGCACCAGTCCCGGACCCGTACCGTCTGCCCAACTCGGGGTATGGCCACCGGGTGCGGGTCCGGGGGCCGGCCAGCGGCCCGGCACATGGGACTCCGCGGGGTAGGCGAAGGGTCTCGGCTCCCCGTCCGCGTCCACCGATTCCGCCTCCCGCTGCACCGGGGAGTGCGAGATCAGCTCCAGGTAGATGCCGCGAAATGCCGTCAGGTTCTGTTCGACGGTGAAGAGTTCGAGGGCGCGGGCACGCGCCGCCGCGCCCAGGCGGTCACGGCGCTCCGGGTCGCGCAGCAGCGCCAGACACGCGTCGGCGAGCGCGCGCGGATTGCGCGGAGGCACTACCAGCCCCGTACCGCCGATGACTTCGACCACCGCGCCGACGTCCGTAGAGACCGTCGCCCGCCCGCAGAACATCGACTCGACCAGGCTGATCGGGAAGCCTTCGACGACGCTGGACAGGACGACCACCTGGCCCGCCCCGTACGCGTCGACGAGTTCCGGTGCCTCGGGGGCACCGATCTCCTCGAAGGAGACCGGGTTGTCGCCGATGGCGTGCGCGTCGGCGGCCTCGTCGGGGAAGAGCTGGGCGGCCAGAGCCCGGCAGTGGGCGAAATAGGCGGCGGACTCGGGACCGGAGAGGGGCGCGCCGAAGATCCGCAGTCGCGCCCGCGGCTCCTCCTTGCGGACCTCCGCGAAGGCGTGGAGCAGCGCGATGAGGTCCTTCGCGGGTTCGATCCGTCCGACCCAGACGAGGGTGTGCGGGTCACCGCCGCCCCCGTCCCCGAGCGCAGCGAAACGGTCCGCCTCCATCCCGGGGTAGACCGTGCGGAGTTTGGCGCGGTCGGCCCCGCACTTCTCCTGCCAGCGCCGGGCGTGTGTGTTTCCCGGGGTGATGACGGACGCCTGCCGGTACACCTCGGCGGCTAGCCGGCCGTGGAACGCGGCGAGCAGGGTCCGTACCGGCGAGCTGAGTTCGGCCTCGCTCGCGGCGAGATGGTGCGCGCGCAGCTGGACGCCGTACTCCGTGACCAGCAGCGGGACTCCGCAGAAGCGTTTGGCCAACAGCCCGGGCAGGGCAGCGGATCCCCCGGACGCGGCGTGGCAGAGGTCGACCGCTCCCAGCGCGTCCTGTCCGTACCAGTCGAGCGAGAGCGGCCGCAGTGCGCGTTCCAGGCCGTCGACGAAGGCGAGGTGGTCACAGACGGTGGCGCCCTGGGCGGCGCGGCGCACGCCCGGCGCGCGGCAGGCGGATTCGAGGGTGCGTGCAGCGAGTTCGGAGCGAAGTGCGGCGTACAGCCCGCCATGCTCCCTGGCCAGTTCGGCCAGTCCGTACAGACCCTGGGCGAAGCCGTCGCCCTCGTCGTCGTCCTCGGCGCACAGAGCGGCCGCGAGCTGCTTGAAGTGGCCCACGAAGCGCCGCCGTTCGCGACGGCCGTGGGTGCGGCCGTCATCCTCGGGCGCCCACAGCGACGCTGTACGCACTTGGCGGACCTGCGGCGGGAGGTGGACCCAGCCGTGTTCCTCCTGCTGGGCGCTGCGGCTCAGTGCGTAGAGGTCGAACTCGTGCTGTACCAGTCCGCGCACCAGCCGGTCGCACCACAGCCTGGACTCACCCGTCGCATACGGGTAACCACCCTCCGTAAGGAGTCCGATCCGCACGAGTGCACCCCCGATCTTCCTTGTGGGCGGCCGCCGTTCATTCCGGCGACTCACAGCGGAATGACGTTAAGCGGACATGCCGGTGGCGGGGGGGGGGGGGGGGGGGGGCCGCCCCCCCCCCGGGGGCGGTCAACTCGGAAACAAACCTAGTCAGGGTAACCGAGCACCCCGCGGCCCTGGCCTGACATGGCGTGAGCTT
>NZ_JBIAPT010000013.1:73677-202409 GCF_042888425.1 Streptomyces sp. NPDC002889 | reverse complement strand
CCGCCTCGCGTGGGGGCCGCCCCCTGCCCCCCCCCTCCGCCCGCCGTCGTTTCTCGCGCGGGCGCGGGGGGGGGGGGGGGGGCCCGCCCCCCCCCCCCCCCCCACCGGAAGGGGTGAATGCACGTAACTTTCCCCCGCAGGTAGCGTTCCGTCGCGCTACGGGACCTTTCGTCACGGTGCGTTATGCTGCGGCCATCTCCCGCCGGGCCGTGCGCCGCGCCGCGGCAAGGTCCGGATCGAGTGCCGGCACCGCGGCCAGCAGCTTCTTCGTGTACGGATCCCGGGGATGCGCGTACACCTCGGCCACGCTGCCCTGCTCGACGATCCGGCCCTCGCGCATGACCGCGACCCGGTCGCTGACCTGCCGTACGACGGCGAGGTCGTGCGCGATGAACACGAGCGCGATCCCCAGTTCATGCTGTAGCTCGGCGAGCAGCTCCACCACCTGCGCCTGGGTCGTGACGTCCAGCGCGGAGACCGGCTCGTCGCAGACGATCAGCTTCGGTTCGGCGACGAGTGCCCGCGCGATCCCGACCCGCTGGCGCTGCCCACCGCTGAACTCGTGCGGGTAGCTGTCATAGCGGTCCGGATCGAGCCCGACCCGCTCCAGCAGCTCCTGCACCCGCCCTCTGATCCGCCGCTCGTCGCGCAGTCCGCCCGCATACAACGGATCGGCGACGGACTCTCCGATGGACCGCCGCGGATTGAGGGAGGCGACCGGGTCCTGGAAGACCATCTGCAGCTCTCGCCGCACGGGCCTCAGCTCCCTGTCCGTCAGGGTGCCGATGTCCGTTCCCTGGTAGCGCAGCCGGCCACCCGTGGGGTCGAGCAGCCGTACGAGCAGCCGGCCGAGCGTGGTCTTGCCGCTGCCGCTCTCGCCGACGATGCCCAGGGTCTCACCGGCCCGGACGTCGAACGACACCCCGTCGACGGCGACGACGCGCCCCTCGCCGCGACCGAACTCCCGCCGCAGTTCAACGGCTTCGACGAGCGGCGCAGCGGTGGGAGCGGCCGGATCCGCCGGAGCTCCGGGCGTCGCCACCCGCGGCCCGTCCAGCCTCGGCACCGCCGCGAGCAGCCTCTGCGTGTACGCCTCCTGCGGCGCCCCGAGCACCTTGGCCGCCGGGCCGTGTTCCACGGCCCGGCCCGCCCGCATCACCAGGATCTCGTCGACGCTCTCCGCCGCGACGCCCACGTCGTGGGTGACCAGCAGCAGGCCCATGCCCGTCTCGGCGCGCAGTCCGTGCAACAGGTCCAGGATCTGGGCCTGGACGGTCACGTCCAGCGCCGTCGTCGGTTCGTCGGCGATCAGGAGCTTCGGTTCGCAGGCGAGCGCCATCGCGATCAGTGCCCGCTGCCGCATGCCGCCGCTGAACTCGTGCGGGCGCGAGCGGGCGCGGCGGGCGGCGTTCGGGATGCCGGCCCGGTGCAGGACCTCGACCGCCCGGGCCCTGGCGGCCCTGCGTGAGACGTTCGCGTGGACGCGGTGGACCTCGGCGATCTGGTCGCCGATCGCGTGGTACGGGTCCAGGGACGAGAGCGGGTCCTGGAACACCATCGCCGCCACCCCGCCGCGCAGCGCGCGCAGCTCCCGCTCGTTCGCGGCCCCCACGTGCGTGCCGCCGACCCGTACCGTGCCGCCGAGCCGGGCTCCGGTGCCGCGGTGCAGGCCCAGCAACGCACCGGCGACCGTGCTCTTGCCGCTGCCGGACTCGCCGACCAGACCGAGCGCCCGGCCGGGCTCCAGGGTGAACGAGAGTCCGTCCACCGCGCGTACCCCGGCGGGCCTGCCCGGAGTGAAGTCGACGGTGAGGTCCTCGACCTCGACGAGGAACCTCATGCGAGGACCACCCTCCGGTCGGCGACGGCGTACAGCAGGTCGGCGATGACGTTCGCGAGGACGACGGCGGTACCGATGACGAGCACCACGCCCACCACGACCGGCAGATCGATCACCCGGACGCCGTCGATGAGTGTCTTGCCGAGTCCGGGGATGCCGAAGAGGGATTCGGTGAGCACCGCGCCGCCCATCATCGAGCCGAGGTCGAGCGCGCTGAGCGCGATGACCGGCACCGCCGCGCCGCGCAGCGCGTGCCGCCCGACGACCGCCCGCTCCGACACCCCGTACGCGCGAAACGTGCGGATGTGGTCGTCGGCCAGCGTCTCCAGCATCGAACTGCGGCTCAGTCGAGCATATTTGGCGCTCTCGAACAGGCCGAGGGTGATCCAGGGCAGCAGCATGTTCCAGGCCCACTGCTCGGGGTCCTCGGTCAGCGGCACATAGTTCGGGAAGGGCAGCCACTGCAGATACGCGCAGACCACCATCAGCAGAATCAGCCCGAGGATGAACACGGGTGTGCCGGTTCCGGCGAGGGTGAGCACGGTGAGGAGGCGCTCGGTGACGCCGCCGCGGCGCACCGCCGACACCAGTCCGGTGCCCACGCCGATGACCAGCCAGAGCACCATCGCGCCGAACGCGAGGGAGGCGGTGGCCGGCAGCCGTTCAAGAATCAGGTCCGTGACCTGCTGGTCGGACTGGTACGAGAAGCCGAGGCAGGGTGCGTCGCAGTGCAGGGCGGCGACGCCGGTCGAGTAGTCGCGGCCGTCGACAAGGCCCCGCAGGAAGCGCGCGTACTGCACGAGCACCGAGTCCCCGAGGCCGAGCTGGTCGCGCACCTGGGCGATCTGCTGCGGCGTGCAGCGGTCGCCGCAGGCGAGCCGTGCCGGGTCACCGGGCGCGACGTAGAACAGCGCGTACACCAGGGCGGACAGGGCGAGAAGCACGAGCACCGCGCCGCCGAGGCGCTTGAGCAGATAGCGCGTCACGATGCCTCCCCCTGCCGAGTCTTCCGCGTACTCCGGGTGCCGATCCGCAGCCGGCTCGCCTCACGCGGGTCGAGCGCGGTGCGCACCGCGTCGCCGAGCACCGTGAACGCCAGCACGGTCACGAACAACAGGCCCGCGGGCAGCAGCACATACATCGGGTCGGCCAGGAACCAGGTCTGCGCCCCGGACAGCATCTGCCCCCACGACGGTGTCGGCGGTTTCACCCCGACCCCGAGGAAGGACAGCGAAGCCTCGACGACGATGTTGCCCGGCAGTTGGATCGCCGCGTACGTGACGACCGGCGCGGCGATCGACGGCAGGAGTTCGCGCCGTGCGACGCGCCACCGGCCCGAGCCCCCGAGCCGGGCCGCGGCCACGAAGTCGAGCTGTTTCAGGCTGAGTGTCTGCGCCCGTACGATCCGGGCGGTGCCGCCCCAGTTGAGCACGCCGATCAGGGCGATCAGCAGCAGCGGCCGCGGGAAGCCGGCGGGCACCACGGCCGTCAGTGCGATGGCCAGCACCAGCATCGGCAGGGCGACCATCACGTCGGTGACCTGGCCGAGGAGGGTGTCGACGAAACGGTTGCCGAGTCCGGCCGCCAGTCCTACGGCCACCCCGACCGTCACCTGCACCAGGGTCGCTCCGACGGCGACGAGCAGGGAGATCCGTGCCCCGTACAGCAGCCGTACGAAAAGATCCCGTCCGGTGCCGGGCTCGATGCCGAGCCAGTGCTCCCCGCTGACACCACCGAACGAACCGTGCGGCACTCCGCCGCGCGCCGAATCGAGGAGGCCGTCGTGGTACGTGTTCGCGTCCTGGCCCTCGATCACGGCGAGCAGCGGCGCGGCGAGCGCCAGGGCCACCAGCAGGGCGAGCACCAGGGCCGCTGCGAGGGCCGACGGCCGGTGCCGCAGCCGCCGCCACACCGTGGAGGGTGCCGCCCCGGACTCCGTCCGAGGGCGGGCGGTGCCCGGGGAAGGGGCCGAAGCCCCCGCCCCCGGCACCGTCAGGTCGTGCGAGGTGCTCACTTGACCGCGACCTGCGAGATGTCGAGAACGCCGGTCCAGTCGCTGATCACGATGTTCCTGACGTCCTTTCCGTACAGCCGCTTGTAGACGGGGTGGAAGAGCGGGACGTCGAGCGCCTGCTCACCGATCTTCTTGTCGAGTGCGCCCCAGCGCCTGGCGGCGGCGTCCAGGTCGGTCAGCTTGTTGATCTCGTCGATCTCCTTGTTGACCGCCGGGTCGTCGAGCTGTGCGTGGTTGTAGTTGGAGCCGTCCTTGACGATCTGGCGGCCGTCGAAGATGGGCGCGAGGAAGGGGCCGCCGGAGGGCCAGTCGGCGCCCCAGCGGGAGAGGAAGAAGCCGGGTGCGTCCTTGGCGCTCCAGCGCTTCTCGTTGAAGGCGTTGTTCTCGAGACCGTCCAGCTTCACCGTGATGCCGGCCTTCTTCAGGGCCTCCTGCACGGCGGTGGCGACCTCGGGGCCCGTCTCGCGGTTCTGGTCGGTCGAGTGGGTGAGTGTGATGGTCAGGTTCTCGTGCCCGGCCTTCTTGAGCAGCGCCTTCGCCTTCGCCGGGTCGCCGGACGCGCCCGCCGGGAAGTGGTCGTAGGCGGTGTGGCCGAAGGCCTTCTGCTCGGGGAGGAAGGTGGTGGCGGGCTCGGCGAGCGCGGATCCGCCGGCCGCGTTGACGACGCTGGTGCGGTTGATGGCGTACGAGATCGCCCGGCGCACCTCGGGGTTGTCGAACGGCTTCACCTTGGGGTTGAAGGCGAGGTAGTTGGTGTAGCCGAAGTGGCCGGTGCCGACGCGCGCGGCGAGCTCCTTGTCACCGCCGATCCGGGCGAGTTCGGCGGGTCCGAGGTTGGTGTCGGTGGTGACGGCAGCCGCGTCCGCACCGGATCCGCTGGACAGCCGCTGGTTGATGACGGCCGAGTCGAGCCCGGACCTCACATCGATGCGGTCCGGGTACGCCCTGCGCTCCTCGTCGGTCTTCTCGGACCAGTGCGGGTTGCGCTCCAGGACGAGGTGCTCGCCGTCGCCCTCGTTCCTGACGACCTTGTACGGGCCGGAGGAGATCGGGTGCTCCTCGTACTTCGTTCCGGTGTCCTGCGCCTTCGGTACCGGCGCGAACTGCGTCTGGGTGGCGACGAAGGGGAACTCGCCCTCGGGCTTCCTCAGCTCGAAGACGATGGTCCTGTGGTCGGGCGTCCGGATGGAGTCCAGGCCGCCCTTGTCCTTGTACGGTCCTCTGTAGGTGTCGCCGCCGACCAGCCAGTCACGCAAGTAGGGTGCCCCGCCGGAGAGTTCGGCGGCGAAGGAGCGCTCGATGCCGTACTTGACGTCGGCGCTGGTGACCGCCGTTCCGTCCTCGTACTTCAGCCCCTCCTTGAGGGTGTACGTCCACTCGGTGGCGTCCTTGTTGGGACGGCCGGTGTCGGTGGCGAGGTCGGGCACCACCTCGGTACCGGCAGCGCCGTCCTCGCGGTTGCGGGTGGTCAGCGTACGGAAGACGAGCGAGGGGACGTTCCCGCCGCCGGAGGTGTAGAGCCGGGCGGGGTCGAAGTCGGTCTGGGGCTCGGAGTTGAGGACGGTGAGCGTGCCGCCCTTGTGCGGCTTGCCTCCCTGGGCTGTGCCCTTGGCGTCGCTGTCCTTCGGCCCCGCGCAGGCGGCGGCGCCCGAGGCCACGACAAGGCTGACGGCGGCCGCTGCCACGCGGCGTGATACGAGGGACAGTTGACGCATCGGAAGAGACCTCTCGGTGTTCGGGTGCAGCGGAAAGGGAGAATCGTCCGCGCAGGCGGCAGCGAGAGAACGCGCTCAGGGCATGGTCAAGAGAAATGCCGCGCCTGCGGACGAAAAACGCCCAGGCGCGGCAGAGAAATGACGGCAGTGGAAAGGCGAAACGAATGCCGGCGCGCGCTGGGGCAGGCGTCAGCGACAGTCGATGTCGGCCACGCTGTGCCCGGTCACGCCGATGAGCGCCAGCTCGATGGCGGCGCGTACGGAGGCGGAGGGGCGGTGTGACATGCCGAGAAATATGAACGACCGTGCGCGCGATGTCAACGCGCAACGGCCCGGACGCGAGACAGCTGTCTCGCGATGCGGACTCAATCCCCGGGATACGCCCAGGGGTTGGGACGGCACTCGACCCCGTCGATGTCCAGCGACTTGGTCTGCTGCTGCATCACGGGCGCGAGCGCTCCCGGCGTACTGCAGTTCACATGCCCGTGTCCGAGGCGGTGTCCGACCTCGTGGTTGATGAGCATCTGGCGGTAGGTGAACATCGCGTCGGGCCCATAGCTGTCGGCACCCTGCGCCCACCGGAATGCGTTGATCATCACGCGCTCGGTCGACGCCGAGTCGCACGAGACATTGTCGACCGTCGTGTCGAGCCCGGATTTCTCGCACCATTCCGCGGTCGTACCCGGACTGGCCAGGGTGATGACGAATTCCGCCTCACCGGACGAAACGCGCTCGAAGGTCATGGCCCCGCCGTGCGCCCAGCTGCGGTCGTCGTTCAACGTGCGCTGGACCGCCTCCGCGAAGAGCCCGCCCTCCAGGCCGAGACCCTTCTCGACATCCACCCGGTAGCGGATCTTGCGGCCCTCGCCGGGCGCCTTGTCGAAGCCGGGGACCGTCTGGAATTCGCCCGATGCCTGCAACTCCGGGTCGATCGGGAACTGCTTGGCCATCAGCTGAGCGAAGGTGGCGGGCGCCACGGGCGCCGGCGCGGGCAGCGCCGGAGTGCCCCTGCCGTCCGAGCGGTCAGGGCGCTCCTGCGCCCCCCGCTCCTGTCCGGTGGCCCGCCCGCCCGACGTGTCCGGCTTGTCGGTGGTGACCTGGCCGGCCACCACGACCGCGAGGCACGTGGTCACGGCGGCGGCCGCGATCCCGGTGAAGGTGCGCCCCCTGCTCCCCCTGGCCGGCCGCTCCTCCCCGGGCTCGGCGGCGTCAAGACCGCCGACCGCGCCGGTGTCGTCGTCGGACGCGATCTCGGCGGGCCGGCGGCGCCCCGTACCCCAGTCGGTGACGGAGGCGTATGGGTCGGGCTGGGGAGCGTGCTGCGGCGTGGGCCGGTCGAAGGCTTCGACGAACTCCGGGCGGGGTCCCGTTATCCGCGGCCCGCCGACCATCGCGCGCTGCGGCGCCTGAGGGTGAGCCTGGGGCCGGGTCTGTCCGCGCCGGGCACCGGGCGACCCCTGCCAGTCGCCCCATCCCCCGCCCACCTCATGCTGCTCGGGGTGCCCGCCCCTGGTCTGCGCGCTGCCGTATCCGGTGGAGGTGTGCTGCTGCGGCCCGGGTTCGGTGTCCCGCCTGCCCGGGCCGTCGCCGGACGAGGCCGCCGCGGCCTCGGCTGTGCCGCCTGAGTCGGCGCCCCGCGGTACCGGGCCCTTGCGGCTGTGTCGTCCCACGCCCCGGATCAGCTCCTACCGCACTCGTCGAGCAGCTCCCGGAAGGCCTGGGCGACCGTTTCCGGGTACTCCATCATCGCAACGTGCCCGGCGTCCGGGAGCGTCAGCAGCCGGGAGTCGCGGAACGCCGCTGCCGCCTTGCGCGCCATACGGTACGAGACGAGCTGGTCCCGCCGCCCGTAAACCAGCAGTGTCGGCGCCAGAACCCGCTGCGCCTGGCGCCACAGTCCGTGCTGTCCGCCGAGCGTGTACGCATCGACGATGCCGCGGGCCGAGCGGGCCATCGCGTCCCAGAAGTACGGGAGTCTCATCCGGCGCTCCATCTCCGCGACGGCGTTGCGCATTCCCTCCTCCGTCACACGTGCGGGGTCTCCGTAGCAGAGCTCCATCACTCCTCGGGTGCGTTCCTGCGCCGACACGTTCTCGGTCATCCTGCCGAAGAGCATGGTCACACCGGGCAGGGCGAGCAGCGCGGTGGGCACCGCCGAGCGCTGCACGCGCAGTTCCGGCAGCGCCGGTGATACGAGGGTGAGGGTGCGCACCAGGTCGGGCCGGGCGGCCGCGACGCGCGTGCACACCGCTCCGCCCAGCGAGTTCGCCAGCAGATGCACGGGGCCGCGGCCACGGGCGTCCAGGAAGCGCGTCACCGCGCGGGCATGGCCGCCCACCGAGTAGTTGCCGTCGTCCGGCGGCGGCGAGTCCCCGAAGCCGGGCAGGTCGATCGCCTGGCCGTCCACGACGTCCTCGAGGAGCGACATCATCGCCGACCAGTTCTGCGAGGAGCCGCCCAGACCGTGCACGTACAGCGCGGGCGGCAGTCCGGCGTGCGCCGGGGGTCTGGAGCGGACGGTCAGCGTGAGGCCGGGCAGGGCCACGGAGCGCAGTTCCTCGCCGTCGGCGACATGCACGGTCGCGACCTTGGGAGCCATCGCGGCGTCGATGGCGCGGACACCCGGGAGCTCGGTCGAAGACATGCGGCAATGTTACGAGACGATCACGTGCCGGTTCGTGTGTTCGGCATCACATGCCGCTGTTCGGCGTCACACCCTGCCGAGACACCGCATAGCGCCATGAATCAGTACCTCCTAGGCTCATAGGGGAAGGCACTCTCCATGGAAAGCGGTGCCGCATGTCAGTCGATCCCACCGATCCGGAAACCTTCGCAGAAGAAGAAGACGACGAGGTAGCCGCGCTCGACGAGGAGGTACCCGAGGCCGATGCCGCCGAGCAGCACACCGACATACGGCCGGAACGCGATGAGCCGGTGGACCCCGACGACCTGGAAGCCGCGAACGAGGCGGACGCAGCCGAGCAGGCTCGCGTGGTCGCGCTCGACGAGGACGATTACCGGTGACCAACCGCCCCTTGCCCTCGAAATGTTCCCGAAATGCCCCCGAACGTGAATCTACCGGGACCGTCCGGTCCGTGAAATTCTGCGTCCGCACCACGCACAGCCGGGTTACCCAAAAGTACGATGGCGGGCGCGGCGCACAGCGCGCACGGAACGACTGTGCTCGTTCAAGACATTGGGAGGCGGCGTGACAGCCATCGAGCAGACAGAGGCGGCCCGCCCGCGGGGCACACGCCTGCCACGCCGAGCCCGCAGGAACCAGCTTCTGGGTGCCGCCCAGGAAGTGTTCGTGGCTCAGGGCTATCACTCGGCCGCGATGGACGACATCGCAGAGCGGGCCGGCGTCAGCAAGCCCGTGCTCTACCAGCACTTCCCCGGAAAGCTGGAGCTGTATCTGGCACTGCTGGACCAGCACTGCGAGGCGCTGCTGCACGCGGTGCGCACCGCGCTCGCGTCGACGACCGACAACAAGCTGCGGGTCGCGGCGACCATGGACGCCTACTTCGCGTACGTCGAGGACGAGGGCGGCGCGTTCAGACTGGTCTTCGAGTCGGACCTGACCAACGAGCCCGCGGTCCGCGAGCGCGTCGACCGCGTCTCGCTCCAGTGCGCCGAGGCGATCTCCGACGTGATCGCCGAGGACACCGGCCTGTCCAAGGCCGAGTCCATGCTGCTGGCCGTCGGTCTCGGCGGGGTCTCGCAGGTCGTGGCCAGGTACTGGCTCTCCAGCGACTCCGGCATTCCGCGCGAAACCGCGGTACAGCTCCTCACCTCGCTGGCCTGGCGCGGTATCGCGGGCTTCCCGCTGCACGGCACCGAGCAGCACTGAGCGAGGGTCCGTGGCGGCGCTCGCTCGCGGGGGCTGTTCGCTCCTGGCGTTTTCCCAGGGCGCCAGACGCGTCCCGACTCCGGGCTAATGTGTGCTGCGTACGGCGCGGGTACCGCGCAACGCACCGACCGTTCGGAGGGACATAGCCGTGGAGGTCAAGATCGGCGTGCAGCACGCGCCCCGGGAGATCGTTCTGGAGAGCGGGCAGTCCGCCGAGGAGGTCGAGCGCGCGGTGGGTGACGCGCTGGCCGGCAAGGCGCAGCTGCTGAGCCTCTCGGACGACAAGGGCCGCAAGGTGCTTGTACCGGCAGACCGGATCGCGTACGTCGAGATCGGTGAGCCGGCGACGCGGCGCGTGGGGTTCGGCGCCCTGTAGCGGCGCGGAGCAGCAGGACACGGGAGGGCCCGGCGGAGATCCGCCGGGCCCTCCCGTGTTGATCCGGCCGTATTGGTCCGGGCCCTCCCGCGCCGATCGGGGAGGGTTGCATTCCGCGGCCTCCGGGTAGTTACGGCTACGACCCGTTCTGCCAGCGCCGGCGTCCATGAGGTGATCATCAGTGATCTGGGCATCGCTCGGTTCCGTCCTGATCGGACTGGCCCTGTCCTGGGCCGCGGCCCGTCACCTTTCCGACCGTCTGCCGTCCCGCCGCGCGGTCTTCGCCACGGGCACACTGGGCACCCTCTTCGGCGCCTATGTGACCCATGTGGCGATCGGCCCGGGACATGTTGCGGCGACCTTGGCGGGGGCGGCCGCGATCGGAGCCGTACTGCTCTCCCTGCTGATCCGCCCGTCCACACGCCGGCTGCACCGCGCGTTCCCTTTCTGAGTCCGGACGAGGACCGACCGCCCACCGAGCGGCCGGAGCGGAAACCTGACCGCCCGGGACCCGGCCGATCGGATCCCGATCGCTCAGGGCCTGATCATGCCGGGCCTGCTCAATCCGGGCCCGATCCCCGGGAGCCTGATCAGCCGGGGCAGCCCGGTCACTCGGGACCCGACAGGCCCGAGGAGCCCGACGGGTCCGAGCCTCCCGGCCGCTTAGCGATGTCCTAGGCCGCGAGGCCGAGGGCCGCCATGCGCTTGGTGTGCGCCTCGGTGATCCGGGAGAACATCCGCCCCACCTCCGCGAGGTCGAAGCCGTCCGCGACACCGCCCACCAGCATCGTGGAGAGCGCGTCACGCTCCGCGACCACGCGCTGCGCCTGGGAGAGCGCCTCCCCCATCAGCCGTCGCGCCCACAGCGCCAGCCGGCCACCGACCCGCGGGTCGGCCTCGATCGCCGCGCGCACCTTCTCAACGGCGAAGTTGCCGTGGCCTGTGTCGTCGAGCACGGCGAGCACCAGGGCGCGGGTGTCCGAGTCCAGCCGGGCGGCAACCTCGCGGTAGAAGTCACTGGCGATCGAGTCGCCGACATACGCCTTGACCAGACCCTCCAGCCAGTCCGACGGCGCGGTCTGGCGGTGGAAGTCGTCCAGGGCCTGCGCGAACGGCTCCATGGCGGCCGTCGGCTCGGCCTCGATCTTCGTCAGCCGGTCGCGCAGTTGCTCGAAGTGGTGGAACTCCGCTGAGGCCATCTTCGCCAGCTCGGCCTTGTCCGCCAGCGTCGGGGCGAGCTTTGCGTCCTCGGCGAGCCTCTCGAAGGCCGCCAGCTCGCCGTAGGCGAGCGCACCCAGCAGATCCACGACGGCGGCGCGGTACTGGGGTTCTGCGGACGCCGTGGCCCAGTCCTGGGCGGCGATCCCGGTGTGTTCAGTGGCGTTGTCAGGCGTCTCCATGAAGCGCACAATAGCCCGCTCACCGCCACGCGGAAGGGCCTGGTCAGCCACGCCCGTGGCGCGGTTCCTACGAATTCGCCCAACACACATGCGCGAATCCGGGGTACAGTGGTAATGCGCCCACTGATCGTTGACGAATGTTGACGAGTCCAGTGGGCCATCCGAATGAGGATGCCCGGTCGGTGGCCCGATCGGCTCCGACCCGACAGCCCTCCACGCGGATCGTGCGCGCATATGTGCACGCCCGCTAGATGAGGGGCCCCCTCAGCGGCACGAGCGCTCGAGCGTCGGCAGTGGTCCCGCCCCGTCCGGCCGATCCACGGCCGGCCCTTTACCCAGGTGCGGTTAAGACCCCCAGCGTTCGCCTCGAGTCGCGTCTCACAGAAGAGGCAACACCCTGACTACTCAGCCCATGACTTTCCGGGATCTCGGGATCCTTCCCGAGACCGCCGAGGCCCTCGAGGCAGTCGGCATCGTTTGCCCGTTCCCTATTCAGGAGATGACGCTCCCCGTCGCGCTCTCCGGCTCCGACGTCATCGGCCAGGCCAAGACCGGCACCGGCAAGACGCTCGGTTTCGGCCTGCCGCTGCTGGAGCGTGTCACCGTCCCGGCCGACGTCGAGGCAGGCCGGGCGCAGCCCGAGCAGCTCACCGACGCCCCTCAGGCACTCGTGGTCGTCCCCACCCGCGAGCTGTGCACCCAGGTCACCAACGACCTGCTGACCGCCGGCAAGGTCCGCAACGTCCGCGTGCTCGCGATCTACGGCGGCCGGGCCTACGAGCCCCAGGTCGAGGCCCTCAAGAAGGGCGTCGACGTGATCGTCGGCACCCCGGGCCGTCTGCTCGACCTGGCCGGCCAGAAGAAGCTGAACCTCTCGCACGTGCGGGCGCTCGTGCTCGACGAGGCGGACGAGATGCTCGACCTGGGCTTCCTGCCCGACGTCGAGAAGATCATCCAGCTGCTGCCGCCGAAGCGTCAGACGATGCTGTTCTCGGCGACCATGCCGGGTGCGGTCATCGGTCTGGCCCGTCGCTACATGTCGCAGCCCACGCACATCCGCGCCGCCGCGCCGGACGACCAGGGCGCGACCGTCGCGAACACCACGCAGCGCGTCTACCGCGCGCACTCCATGGACAAGCCGGAGATGGTCTCCCGCATCCTGCAGGCCGACGGCCGCGGGCTGGCGATGATCTTCTGCCGTACCAAGCGGACGGCGGCGGACATCGCCGACCAGCTCGCGCAGCGCGGCTTCGCCTCCGGCGCGGTCCACGGCGACCTGGGTCAGGGCGCGCGTGAGCAGGCGCTGCGGGCGTTCCGCAACGGCAAGGTCGATGTGCTGGTGTGCACCGATGTCGCCGCGCGAGGTATCGATGTCGAGGGTGTCACCCACGTCATCAACTACCAGACGCCGGAGGACGAGAAGACCTACCTCCACCGCATCGGCCGCACCGGCCGCGCGGGCGCGTCCGGCACGGCCGTGACGCTGGTCGACTGGGACGACATCCCACGCTGGCAGCTGATCAACAAGGCGCTGGAGCTGAAGTTCCCTGACCCGCCCGAGACGTACTCCACCTCGCCGCACCTGTTCGAGGAGCTGAACATCCCGGTCGGCACCAAGGGCGTGCTGCCGCGCGCCGAGCGTACCCGCGCGGGACTGGCGGCCGAGGAGGTCGAGGACCTCGGTGAGACGGGCGGCCGCGGCCGCAAGTCGTCCGCGACGGCGGTACGCGAGGAGCGTCCGGCGCGCACCCGCACCCCGCGCCAGCGCCGCCGCACCCGCGGCGGGTCCGATCTGGTCGAGGCCGCCGAGGTGACCGAGGCAGCCGTCCCGGAGCAGGCTGAGGCCACGACGGAGCCGCGCACCCCGCGCCGCCGTCGCCGCACCCGCCTGGGCGCCCAGGCGTCGCCGGAGGCCACGTCGGTCGTGGAGAGCGTCGAGCAGCCGGCAGCCGAGGTCGCCGAGGCGGTCGAGGAACCCGCGCGCAGGCCGCGTCGCCGTACCCGGGCGTCGAAGCCCGCCGAGGCGGTCGAGACGGTCGTCGAGCCGGCACCCGAGGCCGAGGCGGAGGCGAAGCCGCGCAGGCGGACCCGTGCCGTCAAGGCCGTCGAGGTCGCCGATGCGGTCGAGACCGTGACGGAGGCGAAGGCACCGGCCAAGCGCACCCGCGCCAAGAAGACGGTCGACACGGTGGAGACGGCCGAGGCCGAGGCCGAGGCCAAGCCGCGCCGTCGGACCCGCGCCGCCGCGAAGACGGTCGCCGAGACCGCCGAGGCGACGGAGACGACCGCCTCGGAGGCGAAGCCCCGCCGCCGTACCCGCACGACCGCTGCCCAGGCCGACAGCTGACGGCTGACGCACACCGCCCGATGGCCCGGCTCCCCGCACAGGGAGCCGGGCCATCGGCATTCCGGACGCCCCGGCCCCGCCGGCAGTTCGCCGCCGCGCCGGATCGGTGACCGGTCCCGCACGGGACGACGCGGGCGCCGCCGGGCACGTGGTCGGTCGGAGTACGGCGCCACCCGCTAGCCTCGTCGCATGAGTCGGCCGCCCACCTTCGTTCCGCCCGCCTGCGCAACCGCCTGTGCGCTGTCCACCTCGCGGGGCGCATTCGCCGTGCTCGATGCACGGCCCGCCGGGGCCCCTCGCGGCACCGCGCTGCTGCTGCCGGGGTACACCGGCAGCAAGGAGGACTTCATCGCGATGCTGGAGCCGCTGGCCGAGGCCGGGTACCGGGCCGTCGCCGTCGACGGGCGCGGGCAGTACGAGAGCGACGGCCCCGAGGACCAACAGGCATACACGCAGGACGCGTTGGCCAGGGACGTTCTCGCGCAGGCCGAGGCGATCGGCGGCCCCGTCCATCTGGTGGGGCATTCGCTCGGCGGTCAGATCTCCCGTGCCGCGGTGTTGTTGGACTCCGCGCCCTTTCTCACGTTCACGCTCATGTCCTCCGGGCCTGCCCAGATCAGCCCGGCCCAGCAGCAGAAGGTGAAACTGCTCGGCGACGCGCTCGCCGTGATGCCGATGGACCAGGTCTGGGGGGCCATCCAGGCCTTCGATGCCCTGGACGCCCCCGAGGACACGCAGGCAGGCGTAGCGCCCGTCGACGGCCGCGAGGATCTGCGGCGGCGTTGGCTGCGTCACAACCCGGTTCAACTGATCGTCACCGGTCGGCAGTTGCTCGTCGAGCCGGACCGGGTCGACGAGCTCGCCGCCGTACGGCCGCTGCCCAAGCATGTGGTGTCCGGCGGGGAGGACGACACCTGGCCGGTTCCGCTGCTCGACGCGATGGCCGGGCGCCTGGGTGCCCGCAGGACCGTCATCGCGGGCGCCGCCCACTCCCCGAACACGGACCGTCCGCTGGAGACGGCCGCGGCACTCGCCGCGTTCTGGGATCAGAACTGAGCTTGCAGGTGCTGCCAGAACCCGTCCCGCAGCGCCCTGCGCAGCACGGCGTGCCCCCGCAGTGACCGCTGGAGCAATCGTTCCGCCTCGATCAGGAGGTCCTGGTCCACGGGCCCCGGCAGATACGGGTGGCCGGGAAGCAGCTCGGCCATTGCCGAACGCCCCCGCTCCCCGAGCCACGTCGCGGCGATCTGCGCTCCTACGAAGCGCACCTCGTCCCGCGAGGGGGGCGGCGCCCCCTCGTTCTCGTATGTCGTCACGGGCCTGCGCGTGATGTAGGGGCGGCAGAAGTCCAGGTCGAACGTCCGCTGGCTGTCGACCTCCCACAGCAGCGGCTCCGCCTGGTTGCGCCCGTCGGCCGCTTCGATGCCCCACAGGTGGACCCGTGCGCCGTACCCCTGCGCCGCTTCGACGGCCGAGACCAGGTCCTCGTCGCCGCCGACGAGCGCCGCGTCGCTGATCGCGCGGTGCCTGGCGAGTGACTCCAGGTCCGTACGGATAAGGGAGTCGACACCCTTTTGCTGATTGTTCGCGTTCAGGTTGCCCAGGCGCACCTTCACATCGGGCAGCTCGGCGATGGACTGCTGCTCTGGGGTGTGGATGCGGCGCCGCGCGCCGTCGTACCAGTACACCCGCAGCAGTCGGCTGTCGGCAAAGATCGTCCGCGCCTTGTCGATGAAGGCCTCGATCAGCCCTTCGGCGTCCAGGTCGAAGGAGCGCCGGTCCTCGGTACCCGCCACAAGCAACCCGGCCGCAGCATAGACGTAACCTGCGTCAACGAAGATGGCATGGGTCGAAGGGGTCTTCGCGACCTCGGCGAGCATCCGCTGCAGGAGCTCATTCGTACGCTCCAGGCGGGCGCCGATCTCGGGGATGTCTGCGTCGTTCATACGAGCCTCATTCTGCGTGGCCGAGGCTCTACCCGCCAGTAGTTAGGCATCCGAAAAATTTCCTTAGCGTACGGAATATTTGCAGGATGCACCGCGTTGTGGAGCTAAGTACCCAGACGGAGAATTCCGTCTGTCAGCAGTTCTCCTCAGGAGGATCAGACGAAGGGAGAAGCCGTGCGCTTCGAGATCATGCGACTGGACGACGTCGACGGCACCGCCGTGGACAGCACCGTCGTGGACGCCGCCTCCGTCAACCGGATCGTGCAGCAGGCCGCCTCGACCGGCCAGCGCATCTACATCCGGCCCGCCGAAACCACGGCTTCATAGCCCTGACACGTGTGTGCGATGCAAACGCCCCCGTACGGATGGTCCGTACGGGGGCGCGGTGCGTTCCGGGACCGGTCGGCCGCAGTCCGCCCGGTCAGGCGCCCTGGATGACCTGGGTGACGCCGTTGATGATCTGCTGCACGGCGATCGCGGACAGCATCATGCCCGCAAGCCTGGTCACCAGCACCACACCGCCGTCCTTGATCAGGCGGATGATCATCAGCGAGTAGCGCATCGTCAGCCACAGCACGATGTGCATCGCGACAATCGCGACCCACACCGAGATCTGCTGTCCGACGCCCTGCGCGTGCTGCACGGCCAGGATCACCGAGACGATCGCGCCGGGACCGGCCAGCAGGGGCATACCCAGCGGCACCAGCGCGACATTGACGTCTTTGGTCTGCTGCGGCTCGTCGGTCTTGCCGGTCAGCAGGTCGAGCGCGATGAGCAGCAGGAGCAGCCCGCCCGCGATCATCAGCGCGGGGACGGAGACATGCAGATACGCCAGGATCTGCTGGCCGAGGATGCCGAAGACGGTGATCACGCCGAACGCGACCGCCACCGCCTGCCAGGCCATCCGGCGCTGCACCTTGGCGGGGCGCCCGGAGGTCAGGGCGAGGAAGATCGGGGTGATCCCGGGGGGATCCATGATCACGAAAAGGGTGAGGAACAGGGAGCCGAAAACGGCAGCGTCGAACACAGTGAGGGCCTTGCGGGAGAAGGGGTGTAAAAGGGGCGTGGCAGAGTCGCGGGCGGAACTCTTTCCAGAGCTACGCCTGGGAGGTGCCCCCAGCGCCCGGCACCGGGAACGCGCCCGTGGCGCGCCGCGTGATCTCGCCGTAGATCTCCGGGTCGGTGGTGTAATCGCCGAGCCGGCAGGTCTTGCGGCTGCCGTGGTAGTCGCTGGAGCCCGTGGGCAGCAGCCCGAGGTCGCCTGCGAGTCCGCGCAGCCGCGCGCGCACGTCCTCGTCGTGGTCCATGTGGTCGACCTCTATGCCGTCGAGGCCGCAGGCGGCCAGCTCGGCGATCGCGCTCTCGGGCACCGTGCGGCCGCGTTTGACCGCGAGGGGGTGCGCGAAGACGGTGACCCCGCCGGCGGCCTTGACCAGGCGGATCGCCGTGAAGGGGTCGAGCTCGTGCTTCTCGACGTACGCCCGGCCGCCGTCCGCCAGCCAGTCCGGTGTGAAGGCGTCGGAGACGCTGGGCACGACACCGAGCCCGACCAGCGCCTCGGCGATGTGCGGGCGGCCGACCGAGCCGTCGCCCGCGATCCGGGACACCTGTTCCCAGTCGATGGGGACGCCCAGCTCCTGGAGCTTGCCGATCATCGCCCTGGCACGCGGCACCCGGTCGTCCCGTACGAGCTCTCGCTCACGCAGCAGTTCGGGCTCTTCGGGGTCGAAGAGATACGCCAGCAGGTGCAGCCCGATGCCGTCGAGACGGCAGGAGAGCTCGGCGCCGGTGACAAGGGTCAGCCCCTCGGGGACGGCAGCGGTCGCCTCGGCGTACCCGCGGGTAGTGTCGTGGTCGGTGAGGGCGACGACGTCCAGCCCGGCAGCGGCGGCGTTTCGCACCAGCTCGGCAGGGGTGTCCGTACCGTCCGAGGCCGTGGAGTGGGTGTGCAGATCGATGCGCACGACGCGTGACTCCAGGGTTCGGGGCGGACAGGGGGACGGTCAAGGATAACCGCCCCACGCGTCCGCCCGCGGCACGCGCCGGACCACGCCCTGCGCGGGGCACTCCTGTCGTGCTCGCGACGACAGCCACGACGGCCGGAACCAGCGACGCCGGCTCACGTGCCGTCGCCCCGGTCGTCGGAGCCCGCCCCGGTTCGGGGACATCCCGGACAGCGCTCAGGACAACAGACGTGGCGACAGCGCGCCGCACGGCAGCAGTTCGACCTCCGCACCCGCGTCCCGCAGATCGGTCAGCACCAGTTCGTCGTACATCAACAGACCCGACTGCTCGGGCCAGACAACCGCCCACAGCCACAGTCCGCGGGCCTCGCCCGCGAAGACCGCACGGTCGTCCGGGGCACCCGCCACGTGCCACAGCGGTGTCGGGCGGCCGGCGGCCAGCACCTTGGCCTGCGGCGCATGGTCGACGCGGATGTGCCGACCGGGGTCCGGGCCGTCCATCCCCGCGTAGCGGGCGCCCAGCCCGACCCCCAGTTCCTCGGCGATCAACAGCAGTTCACCGATACCGCCGAGCGGTCCGGGACCCGAGCAGGCGACCGCGGTCGCCCGGCCTCCACTGCGGTCGTCGCCGGCGTAGGCGACACCGGTGAAGAGCCAGCCGACGGGCAGGGGCCAGGGCATCCACACCGGGACCTGGGCGCGGTGCACGACGACACCGAGGGCTTCGACACTGGGCGGGATCACCGGCTGCAGCGGATACACAGCACCGTGCACATCGCACTGCCAGGAGTCGGCAAAGAGACCGGGCGCCCTGACCCGGCCACCGCACTTCGGGCAACTGGGTTCGCCCCTCATAGGGGTCAACGGTCCTCCCCGGCCGACGCCGCGTCAAGGACGATCACCCGTCCGGCCAAGGCTCGCGCCGTGACACCGCCCTCACCCGATCGCTCGTTCGAGTGGCCGGGTGGGAACGCGACACCCCTTCGAGGACGCAGACGCCCCATGAGCGGTACGAGGACGAAGCGTGGCCGGCACAGGATCCGCGCCCCCCGTCGGGCCCGCCCCAACCGGGTTGTTCCGGCCGACCGTTGGGGCCGGCCGTCGGGGCCGGTGACCGGCCATGAACGAGGGCCGTTGAACGTTGCCGGCAGCGTCAGCCGAGGTCCACGGACCTTCGCAACGGATCGCGCAGGTCCGTGCCGTGTGCCAACCACCGCTCCTGGAGCTCCTGCCCGCCGTGCACCCGCTTCCAGGCAGCCTCGTTCGCCGTCATCGGCAGCAGGGGAAGGAAATGCACCGGATCCATCGGCTCACCCAGCTCCAGGTCGGCCACGAGCCCACCCGGCTCCGCCACCAGCACCGAGCTGAACGGCGCCGACGGCCAAAGCGGTTCACCCACGTCGAGCGAAGCACCGGGAGCCACGATCACACCCTCGACCTGCGGGGACGCGGCCAGTACGGCGAGCGGGCGCAGCACCTTGTCGGTGTCGGCGAGCCCGGCCCGTACGGTGAACACCAGCTCCGCGCGCGGACCCTTCACCGGGTCGGCAAGGGCCGCGGCGGGGTCGGTCATCGGGTGGGCGGACATGCCGAGGGTGGCGTACCGGACGATGTCCCCGTCACCGTCGCGGTCCGTGAAGCGGAGCACCTCGATGCGGTCCGTGCCGAGGAAGGTCACCGCGGCGCGCGCGTCCGGTTCACCAAGTGCCGTACGCAGCCGGGCCTCGACCAGTGCAAGAACATCTTCCATGTCGCGAGCATAAAGTGCGTAAGCAGCGGGCAAAACAAGGGATTGGCCCTCTGTCGGCTGATAGGCTCGGCCGCTGGTCGGGCCGGCACGCAGAGGGGGCACTGCCCAGCGGTAGCTGCGGGAGTTGCCTCGAGTCCCGACAACACGTCATCCCCCACGGGGGACCGGCCGGAGGAGGTGGGGCTGCGATGGGTCGAAGTCGATCGGGCAGTACCAGCAGCTCTTCCGCGCCGCACCGGTCCTGCTTCCGTTCCTCCCCGGGAACCTGAGGACCTGTGGGCTGAGGCCTCTTGGCACGAGGCCGACGGCATTTCGCACGACGGAAGAGCACTTCGTTTTTTGCCTGTCTGTAGCGAACGCCGTCACCGCGACCCCCGCGGTGCCGCCCGCTTTGCGGACGTATCTCTCACGTCCTCATTCCGGGCTGTGCCACGCCACTCGCCGACGGCCTCTCCGTGAAGGAGCCAGCCATGTCGATGATCCGTGACCTGCGCGCAGTCGTCCGCCCCTCCCTGCGCAAGAGCAGTGCCCCGTACAACAGCTACGACACCACCCGTGACCCCTCCGCCTCGAGCGCGGTCGTCGACTGCGCGGTCTACCGCGACGGGAAGCGGCTGGAGAGCAACGCCTGCCAGACGCCGCGCGAGGCGATGCTGCGGGTACGGGAGGGCGGCGGCTTCGCCTGGATCGGGCTGCACGAGCCGACAGAGGAGGAATTCGCCGGAATCGCCGCCGAGTTCGGACTGCACCCGCTGGCAGTCGAGGACGCGGTCCACGCCCACCAGCGTCCCAAGCTGGAGCGGTACGACGACACCCTGTTCACCGTCTTCAAGACGATCCACTACGTGGAGCACGCCGAGCTGACGGCGACCAGCGAGGTCGTCGAGACCGGCGAGGTGATGTGTTTCACGGGGCGGGACTTCGTCATCACCGTCCGGCATGGCGGCAAGGGCTCGCTCCGGGCTCTGCGGCACGGGCTGCAGAAGGACGCCGAGCTGCTGGCGAAGGGCCCCTCCGCGGTGCTGCACGCCATCGCCGACCATGTCGTCGACGGGTACATCGCGGTGGCGGCGGCCGTGCAGGACGACATCGACGAGGTCGAGATCGATGTGTTCTCGGCGCCCGCCAAGGGAAGCCCGCGCGGCGGTGACGCCGGGCGGATCTACCAGCTCAAGCGCGAGGTGCTGGAGTTCAAGCGAGCGGTCTCGCCGCTGCTGCGCCCCATGCAGCTGCTGAGTGAGCGCCCGATGCGGCTGGTGGACCCGGACATCCAGAAGTACTTCCGCGATGTCGCGGACCACCTCGCCCGGGTGCAGGAGGAGGTCATCGGCTTCGACGAGCTGCTGAACTCGATCCTCCAGGCCAATCTGGCGCAGGCGACGGTCGCGCAGAACGAGGACATGCGCAAGATCACCTCGTGGGCGGCGATCATCGCCGTCCCCACGGCGGTCTGCGGGATCTACGGCATGAACTTCACGTACATGCCGGAGCTCGAGTGGAAGTACGGCTATCCCATGGTGCTCGTCGGCATCCTGGGCGTCTGCTTCGCCATCCACCGCACCCTCAAGCGCAACGGCTGGCTGTAGGGCGGCCCGCTGTCGATAGGCTGCTCGCATGACAGATCAGCTGCTCGGCAAGGCGCTCGTCGAGGAGGCCACCAAGAAGTCCGGCCTCATCTGGGTCCGCGGCGACGGCGCGGCGCGTGCCCTGTGGCACGTATGGCACGAGGGCGCGGCGCACATCGTCGGCGACGGTCCCGGCGAGCAGCCGCTGCCCGGTCTGACGGACGGAGGCACCGCGGAGGTCACCGTCCGCAGCAAGGACAAGGGCGGCCGGCTGGTCTCCTGGACAGCTCGGGTGAGCGAACTCGCCCCGCTCTCACCGGCGTGGGAGTCGGCCGTCGCCGAGCTCAAGGGCAAGCGCCTGAACGCCCCCGACGCGGACGAGCTGACCGAGCGCTGGGCCCGCGAATGCCGGGTCCTGCGGCTGGACCCCGAGGACGTGGTGACGGATCTGCCGGACGGCTCGCTCGCCGCCCCGCCGCTGCCCACGCCCGCGACGACCCGCGGGCCGGTGCCCCCGGCACTGCCGCGCCTGCTGCTGAAGCGCCGAAAGAAGCACTAGCGGCGTGGCGGCCGGTGTCCGCGGGATGCCGTGGGCTGGCCGGATCGCTCCGGGCTTTCCAGCATGGAAGGTGACACGCCGCCCGGGCGAGGAGGCAGCATGGCAACGCTCCATATCGAGCACGCGATCACCGACCTCGACAGCTGGAAAGCCGCGTTCGACCAGTTCGCCGACTTCCGCCGGCACGCGGGCGTGCGCGGGTACCGGATCCTGCAGCCCCTCGACGATCCCCAGTACATCGTCGTCGACCTGGAATTCGACACCGCCGCGGCCGCGGAGAACTTCCGCGACGCCCTCGTGGAGAAGATCTGGCCGTCGCGCGAGGCCGCGCCCGCGCTGGTCGGCACGCCGCAGACCATGATCCTCGAAGTGGTCGAGGAGCGCGGGGCGCGAGGGACCTAACCCTCGGAGGTCCTCGGGAGCTGGCGCCCGTAGTCGAGCGTCTCGTCCTTCGACGGCTCCTCCAGCGCGAAGTCCTCGTCCCAGTCGCCCAGCGTGAGCACACCCGCGCCGCCGGCCCGCGCGAACTGCAGCGGATACGGCTCACCCTCCAGCGACACATCGAGGATGCCGCCCTCGCCGTTGCCGCCGGTCACCTTGATGGTGCGGACTCCGCCCACCTGTGTCCGGTCGCCCTTGGTGAGCTCGCCCTGCATCCCGAGCAGCCCGTCCAGCAGCACGTCCATGTCCGTGAAGCCGCGGAACTGCTTGTACGCGGGATCTCCCTCGGGCACCTTCACGTACTTGTCGTCCAGCTTGTCCGCGACCTCGGCGTCCGTCCTGCTGGGCTCGTCGCCGTCCTTGCCGTCCGAGCGGCTCCAGAAGCCGGCGTCGGCCTTCAGAAAGAGCGTGTCACCCACGCGCAGCAGTTCGAAGGTGTTGCCCTTCGACGTGACCGACCCGGTGCCGCCCTCGTGCTTGAGGCGCATGTTCAGCTTGTAGGTGCCACCCTTGCTCACCAGAGTCCCGGACAGCCGTACCGAGTCCGCGGCGTCCACCGCCTCGCGGGCCTTCGACTCGATCTCGGCCGCGGTGAGTTTGCCGACACCGTTGGTCCCCGCGTCCGGATCCTCGCCGCACGCCGTGAGCACGACGGTCAGCCCGGCGCACAGCGCCACCGGGAGCGCAGCCCGGCGAGCCCAGGAGGCAGGAGGGAGGGGAGTCACAAGCGCACTGCCTCTCATCTGTGGGGGGATGGCAGACCGCAGCGTACCTGTGCCGACCGTCGCTCCCCCCAGGGAGCCGTACGGACGCCAGCCAGGGCGGCCCGGAACGGTACGGGCTAGCCTGAATCCGTCGAATACCGGCACTTGTCGGGCAAAACCTCGCACGGAGGAGGCGCGAGCATGGTCGCAGGCGCGCCTCGGGTCTTCGTCTCGCACCTTGCGGGCGTCCCCGTCTTCGACCCCAACGGTGACCAGGTGGGTCGCGTACGCGACCTGGTGGCGATGCTGCGCGTCGGCCGCCGTCCGCCCCGGCTGCTGGGCCTGGTCGTCGAGGTGATCAGCCGCCGACGGATCTTTCTGCCCATGACCCGGGTGACCGGCGTCGAGTCGGGCCAGGTCGTCACCACGGGCGTGCTGAACATGCGCAGGTTCGAGCAGCGCCCCACCGAACGGCTGGTGCTGGGCGAACTGCTCGACCGGCGGGTGCGGCTGGTGGAGACCGGTGAGGAGGTCACCGTTCTCGATGTGTCGATCCAGCAGCTGCCGGCCCGCCGCGACTGGGAGATCGACAAGGTCTTCGTCCGCAAGGGCAAGGGCGGGGCGCTGCGCCGCAGGGGCGAGACGCTGACCGTGAAGTGGTCGGCCGTCACCGGATTCTCGCTGGAGGAACACGGACAGGGCGCGGAGAGCCTGCTCGCCACCTTCGAGCAGTTGCGCCCGGCCGACCTCGCCAATGTGCTGCACCATCTGTCGCCGAAGCGCCGGGCCGAGGTGGCCGCCGCCCTCGACGACGACCGGCTCGCCGATGTGATGGAGGAGCTGCCGGACGACGACCAGGTGGAGATCCTCGGCAAGCTGAAGGAGGAGCGGGCGGCCGACGTGCTGGAGGCCATGGACCCGGACGACGCCGCCGACCTTCTGTCCGAGCTGCCCGAGGAGGACAAGGAGCGGCTGCTGACGCTGATGCGGCCGGACGAGGCCGCGGATGTGCGGCGGCTGCTGTCGTACGAGGAGCGCACGGCGGGCGGCCTGATGACCACCGAACCGATCGTGCTGCGCCCGGACGCGACGGTCGCCGACGCACTGGCCCGGGTGCGCCAGCAGGACCTGTCCCCCGCGCTCGCCGCGCAGGTGTACGTGTGCCGGCCCCCGGACGAGACGCCGACCGGCAAGTACCTGGGGACGGTGCACTTCCAGCGGCTGCTGCGCGATCCGCCGTTCACCCTGGTCAGCTCGATCGTCGACAACGATCTGCCGCCGCTGGCGCCGAACACCGGACTGGCCGCCGTGACCAGCTATCTCGCCGCCTACAACATGGTCGCGGCGCCGGTCGTCGACGAGAGCGGTTCGCTGCTGGGAGCCGTCACCGTCGACGACGTACTGGACCATCTGCTCCCGGAGGACTGGCGCGAGACGGAGTTCGAGGAGTTCGGCGCGGGCGAGGAGTCCGTCCATGGGTAGTGGCGACCAGGGCCCGCCCGAGCGTGGCGAGGCGAGGGACCGGGTGCCCTCCGGGTCGAGCGCCGCGACGCGGCCGCGGGTGCGCCTGGACGTGCCCCGCACGCCGCGGCGCAGTCTGCTGCCCGAGTACGACCCGGAGGCGTTCGGCCGGCTCTCGGAGAAGATCGCGCGGTTCCTCGGGACCGGACGGTTCATCGTCTGGATGACGGTGACGATCATCGCGTGGGTGGCGTGGAACCTCGGCGCACCGCCTCATCTGCGCTTCGATCAGTATCCGTTCATCTTCCTCACCTTCGCCCTGTCGCTGCAGGCGTCGTACGCGGCGCCGCTGATCCTGCTGGCGCAGAACCGGCAGGACGACCGGGACCGGGTCACCCACGAGCAGGACCGCAAGCAGAACGAGCGGTCGATCGCGGACACCGAGTATCTGACCCGGGAGATCGCGGCCCTGCGGATGGGACTGGGCGAGGTCGCGACAAGAGACTGGATCCGCTCCGAATTCCAGGATCTGATCAAGCAGCTGGAGGATCAGCGCGTTCTATTCCCTCCCGAGGCGTCCCGCACGAGTGATGAAGGCGACCGCTGAGAGGGCTTTCCGCAGGCGGCGGTGAGCGCCGTACCATCGTCGGTATGGCTACGGAAGACGCGGTGCTTGAGGCACTGGCGACGGTGAACGACCCCGAGATCAACCGACCGATCACTGACCTGGGCATGGTGAAGTCGGTGGACATCGGGGACGACGGGACGGTCGCCGTCACGGTGTACCTCACCGTGTCGGGCTGCCCGATGCGCGAGACGATCACCAAGAACGTGACCGAGGCGGTCGCCCGCGTCGACGGCGTCGCACGGGTCGACGTCACCCTCGACGTGATGAGCGACGAGCAGCGGCGCGAGCTGGCGTCCTCGCTGCGCGGCACGACCGCCGAGCGTGAGGTGCCGTTCGCCAAGCCGGGCTCGCTGACCCGCGTGTACGCGGTGGCCTCCGGCAAGGGCGGCGTCGGCAAGTCCTCCGTGACCGTCAACCTGGCCGCGGCCATGGCGGCCGACGGGCTGAAGGTCGGTGTCGTCGACGCGGACATCTACGGGCACAGCGTGCCGCGCATGCTGGGTGCGGACGGCCGTCCCACCCAGGTCGAGAACATGATCATGCCGCCGTCGGCGCACGGCGTGAAGGTGATCTCCATCGGAATGTTCACCCCGGGCAACGCCCCTGTGGTCTGGCGCGGCCCGATGCTGCACCGCGCACTGCAGCAGTTCCTCGCGGACGTGTACTGGGGCGACCTGGACGTCCTGCTCCTCGACCTGCCGCCGGGCACGGGCGACATCGCCATCTCGGTCGCGCAGCTGGTGCCGAACGCCGAGATCCTCGTCGTCACCACCCCGCAGCAGGCCGCGGCCGAGGTCGCCGAGCGCGCCGGGGCGATCGCCGTGCAGACACACCAGAAGATCGTGGGCGTCGTCGAGAACATGGCGGGCCTGCCGTGCCCGCACTGCGACGAGATGGTCGACGTCTTCGGCACCGGCGGCGGCCAGAGGGTCGCCGAGGGGCTGACGAAGACGACCGGCGCGCATGTGCCGGTGCTGGGCTCGATCCCGATCGACGTGCGGCTGCGCGAAGGCGGCGACGAGGGCAAGCCGGTGGTGCTGAGCGACCCGGACTCGCCCGCGGGCTCGGCGCTGCGCGCGATCGCGGGCAAGCTGGGCGGCCGCCAGCGCGGCCTGTCGGGCATGTCACTGGGCATCACCCCGCGCAACAAGTTCTGACGCCCGCCCCCGGTGCGGGCATCCGCACCGGCCGTGCGTGAGCGAAGGGGGCGCTGCTTCGATCGAGCAGCGCCCCCTTCGTCGTACCTGCGCGCAGGTCGTACCTACATGTAGGCGGACAGGTCCTCGACCACCGAGAACCCGAGACCGTACGCGCTCATCCCCCGGCCGTAGGCCCCGATGTGCACGCCGCTGCCCGTCGGGCCCGCCAGCACCCAGCCGAACTCGGACTCGCGGTAGTGGAAGGGCGTCGGCACCCCGTCCACCGGCAGCGAGAGCATCGACCAGGCCGGACCGGTCAGATCGTCGGCGAGGTCGAAGGCCGTCTCGGTCTGCTGGTCGAGCCAGTCGTCACGCAGCGAGTGGTCCAGCTGCGGGGGCCAGGTATGGGCCAGCAGCCCCGAACCGGCCAGCCAGGCCGCGGAGGAGACGGTGGTGGCGTCGAGCACGCCCGTACCGTCCCCGCTGTGTCTGACGGGGCTCGCGGCGATCGTGACGACCACAGCGAAACGCTCCTTCTCGGCGCCTTTCGCCTCCGACCGTATTGCCGGCTCGTCGCCGTGACCCATCGCACCGTACTGGACCGTGCCGTCGGCAGCGGTGCCGACCTGCATCAGCCTGCGGGGGCCCGTGAAGGCCTCGTCCAGGCCGTACCAGGGGAAGGTCGCGCTCAGGTATGCACCGGCCGTACCCTGCGCGGTCACCCGACTCGTCGTCACCATCTGCTCGGCCGCCTCCTCTGTCTTCCAGGCTTGGAGCGGACCCGCCCCCCTCGGGCGTCCTCACTCCCGGACAGATGGAGAGAATAGCCACCCCGCAGCCGGTCGCAGGGACCGACAGGACTCAGGTGGCGTCTGCGTCGAACGGCGGGCGCTCGTCCCGATCAAGGTTTTCGCGCTTCCTGAGCAGGTCGGGGGTGCCGGAGGAGGCGCTTGAGACGGCAGCGGGAACGGAGGTGCCGGGCGCGGCGGCCTGCTCCGTGCCGTTGACGGCGTCCGCGACCTCGTTGATCTCCTTCTTGAGATCGAAGCTGCTGCGCAGGTCCTTGAGATCCTTCAGGTCCTCGTTCTCCGCGAGCTGCTTGCGGATGAACGCCTTGGGGTTGAGGTCCTCGAACTCGAAGTCCTTGAACTCCGGACCCAGCTCGCTGCGGATGTCGTCCTTCGCGCTCTCGGAGAAGGCGCGGATCTTCCGGATGGTGCGCGTGATGTCCTGAATGACCTTCGGCAGCTTCTCCGGGCCGAAGATGAGCACGCCGAGAACCACGAGCGCCACCAGCTCCAGTGCGCCTATGTCGTTGAACACCCTGCTGCTCCTCGTGTTCTCTGCTTCTCTGCTGCCCGCGGGCCGGTCCGGGCCCGATCCACGGTACCCGGCGAAACTGTCCGCGCGGTACCTTCCCGCGGCCGGGCCGATGACCGCCGGATGGCCCCGGCCTGCCGCCGGGGCCGACCGTCGTTCAGGAGCTGTCCGCGGAGCCGAGGGTCAGTGTCAGCGTCCGTTCCTTGCCGCCGCGTTCCAGGGTCAGCTCCAGCCGGTCGCCCGGCCGGTGTGAGCGGATCTTGACGATCAGCTCCTCACCGCTGTGCACCAGTTGGCCGTCCACCTTGGTGATGACGTCGCCGGCCCTGATCCCGGCCTTGTCGGCGGGCCCGCCGGGTGTGACGGCCGCGGCGTCGTCCTTGCCCTTGTCGCCGACGCGCGCTCCGTCGCCGGTGAACTTCATGTCGAGGCTCACGCCGATCACCGGGTGGGTGGCCCTTCCGGTGTTGATCAGCTCCTCGGCGACACGCTTGCCCTGGTTGATGGGAATGGCGAACCCGAGGCCGATGGAGCCGGCCTGGCCCCCCTCGGATCCGGTGCCGCTGTCTGCGGCGCGGATAGCGCTGTTGATGCCGATGACCCGGGCCTTGGTGTCCACCAGCGGGCCGCCGGAGTTGCCGGGGTTTATCGGGGCATCGGTCTGCAGCGCGTCGACGTAGCTGATGTCGCTGCCGTCGCCCTTCTCACCGCCCGCCGTGATGGGGCGCTCCTTGGCGCTGATGATCCCGGAGGTCACGGTGTTCTGGAGGTCGAAGGGCGCACCGATGGCGACGACCGGGTCGCCGACCCGGACGTTGTCGGAGTTGCCGAGCGGGAGCGGCTTGAGGCCGGCGACCCCGGTGACCTTGACGACGGCGAGGTCGTAACCGCTGTCCTTCCCCACCAGGGTGGCGTCGGCCGTCTCGCCTCCGCTGAAGGTGATCGTGATGTCCCCGGAGGCGCCCGCCGGATCGACGACATGGTTGTTGGTGAGGATGTGGCCCTGCCGGTCGAGTACGAAGCCGGTGCCGGTGCCCTGCTCACCTCCGCCGCTGACATGGAGGGTGACCACGCTCGGCAGGGCGCTCGCGGCGATGCCCGCGACGCTCTCGGGCGCCCGGTCGCCGCTCTCGCGCCCGGCCTGCGGCAGCTCGATCCGGGTGATGCCGCCGTTGCGCTCGATGTACGCGCCTATCGCGCCTCCCGTGCCGCCCGCGACCAGGGCCAGCACGACTGCCCCGATCAGCAGCGGGCCGCGTCTGCGCTTCCTGGCGACGGGCTCACCGGGGTGGGTGAGCGGCTGCCCGGGCGCGCTCCACGGGTCGTACTGCAGCCACACCGACGACAGCGGCTGCGGCCGCTCCTGCGGGGGCAGTTGCTCGGCCGTCCCGGGCGCCTGGAGATGGGGCTGGGGTGCCGGCGGCAGGGGCTGCGGCGGGGCCTGATGGGCGGGCGGCAGCGGGGGCGGCGTCCGGAGCGCCGGCTGCGGCGCCGTGTACTGCGGTGGCACATGCGTGCCGTGCGCGGGCGTCGGCACCGGTCGCTGTACGGGGGGTGCGGGCGCCCACGGCCCGGGCCCGCCGTACGGCGGGGTGCTGTACGGGTCGGGCTCGTGCAGCGGCTGGGGGCGGCCCACCGGCTCGGGG
This sequence comes from Streptomyces sp. NPDC002889, assembly GCF_042888425.1. Taxonomy (NCBI): domain Bacteria; kingdom Bacillati; phylum Actinomycetota; class Actinomycetes; order Kitasatosporales; family Streptomycetaceae; genus Streptomyces; species Streptomyces sp. NPDC002889. The sequence continues at coordinate 173,744 of NZ_JBIAPT010000013.1, read as the reverse complement.
GCCGCCGTCGCCAACTCCGTGGGCGCGACCGGCACGTCCTGCGCGGCCGACGCCACGTCTGTGTCCTCGGTTCCCTGTGCGTCCTGGGGTGCGGGCGCCTGCGGTCCGGAGGCGCTTGCGCTTCCCGCGCTGGGGCGGCTCCACCACTTCGCCTTCGCTCCGGTGGGCTTCCCGTCGTCCATGTTCTCCCCGCAACTGCCGGCCACTGCGGTACCCCCACGGGGCACCCCCAGGATTCAACCAGGTTTGCGAATCCGTTCGCAGGGTCCTGGTCAGCGCAGTTGGGAGAGGGAAGGCCGCTTCGGGTGGGCGAGATGCGTCGGGACAGGGCTGGAGCTCGGGGTGGGTCCCGGTGCCCTCGCCGCCTGGAACGCCGATCCCGTGGGCCGTATCAGCGGCGACAGCGAGGCGGTGGGGTTGTTCAGCAGCGAGGCCGCGAAGGGATGGCTCAGCGGCTGCGTGGCCGGCTCACCCGGTACGGCAGCGGAAACCGTCCGGGTCTCCGGTCTGGACACGCCGTTTCCTGCGGTGCGACGGCGCTCGGCGTCCGTGCCCCGCACGACGGCGACCCCGCTCTGGGCGCCGGTGGCCGCGCTCGGACCTGCCGTGCGCAGCGGAGTCACCTTGCCCGCCCCCTGGCCCCTGGCGCTGCTGTCCGCCGACATGTCCAGCGGGATGGTGCCACCCAGGGCGATCGCGGCGAAGGACACCGCGCTGGCCGCCGCGAAGGCGAACCTGCGGCCGAGCCACGGCGAACGCTCAGCCTCCGAACGGCCCACGTCGTGGATCCGGAAGCCGCTGCCGCCGCCGGGCAGGACGGCCGCGTGGGCGCCCTCGGGGACGTAGCCGAACGTCTCCGGGCGGGGTCCGCGCGGATGTCCCGCGGACGGATTCAGCGCTCCGAACACTCCGTCGGCAGGACCCCTTCGGCCGAAGGGTCCTGCTGCCGGGTCGTCGTCATCGCTGCCCGCGGGGCCCGCGGGCAGCGATTGAAGCCGCGCGAGGAGCCCCTCGGAGGGCGGCGGCAGCGCGGCCTGCGCGAACACGCTCTTCAGCCGGCGCTGGGCGTCGGCCTCGGCCTTGCACTTGGGACAGGTGGCCAGATGGGCCAGCACCCGGTCCCGGGCGTCATGGGTGAGCTCACCGTCGACCAGGGCGGCGAGCCGGTCCCCCAAGTGCTGTTCCGCGGGGGTCGGACCTGTGCCACTCACGCCGGCCCGACCTCCCCCGCCAGACCGACCACGCCCGCCAGCGAGCGCTGCTGCTCCGCACGAGCCTGGGGGGAGCGGTGCTGCAGGGCCTTGCGCAGATGGGAGCGGCCACGGTGGATACGGCTGCGGACGGTGCCGAGCTTCACGCCCAGGGTCGCGGCGATCTCCTCGTACGACAGCCCCTCGATGTCACAGAGCACCACGGCGGCACGGAACTCGGGTGCGAGGGTGTCCAGCGCCTGCTGGACGTCGGCGTCGAAGTGGCTGTCGTTGAAGACCTGCTGCGGGGACGGCTCGCGGCTGGGCAGCCGCTCGGCCGCGTCGTCGCCGAGCGCGTCGAACCGGATCCGCTGCTTGCGACGGACCATGTCCAGGAAGAGATTGGTGGTGATCCGGTGCAGCCAGCCCTCGAAGGTGCCGGGCGTGTACGTCGACAGCGATCGGAAGACGCGGACGAAGACCTCCTGGGTGAGGTCCTCCGCGTCGTGCTGGTTTCCGGTCAGACGGTAGGCCAGGCGATAGACCCGGGCACTGTGCGTGCTGACGATCTCCTCCCAGGTGGGAGGAGTCCATGCCTGCGATTCCGCATCCGATGCGAACGTCGCGGTGGCTACGGGTTCGGTCGGCAGAGAACGGTCAGCGGTGTTGGTCACGGATTTCGGCTCACCCGCCGACCTGAGAAGGCGCCGAAGCATTCCTCCTCGATCCACAGGTGCAGCCGCACCTCCCCTGTCGGCTCTGGTGGTGTCCAGCGGAGCCCCTACCATAGCCACCTCGCCCGTTAGCTCCGGATAAGAATCTTTACGCGGATTTGAGTCCAGCTTCTGGCCTTGATCCATGCGCTTCCCCCTGCCTTCCATAACGCCTGGTCCCATCTGCGGGTTCCCGGGCGCAGCGGATACAGTCAGCGTCGCGCCATCTACGGGGACAGGAGAGGGTCATTACCGGCAACCGGCAGACGAGCTGGGCGTTCGCCGACGCCTTTGTCGCCGAGGACGACGCTCTGCGCTGGGCCCGTGAGCGGGCCCGGGAGTCAGGGCTGGCCTCGGTGTCGCCAGGCACCGGCGCAGCGCTGCGACTGCTTGCTGCCTCGGCGGATGCCAAGGCGGTGGCCGAGATCGGGACCGGCACGGGTGTCTCGGGGATCTACCTGCTCCAGGGCATGCGCCCGGACGGCGTGCTGACGACGGTGGACCTCGAGCCGGAGCGCCAGCAGTTCGCCCGGGAGGCCTTCCGTACGGCGGGCTTCGCCGGGAACCGGGCGCGCTTCATCCCCGGCCGCGCGCTGGATGTGCTGCCCCGGCTCGCGGACGGCGGATACGACCTCGTGTTCTGCGACGGGGACCGTACGGAGTCGCTGGACTACCTCGCTGAATCGTTGCGCCTGCTGCGCCCGGGCGGGCTCGTCTGCTTCGAGGGCGTCTTCGCCGAGGGCCGCACGGTCGACTCCGCGGCCCAGCCGGCGGAGGTACTGCGGCTGCGTGAACTGCTGCGGACGGTACGGGAGAGCCATGAGCTGCTGTCCACGCTGCTGCCGGTGGGCGACGGCCTGCTCTGCGCGGTCCGCCGCGGCTGACCTGCCGTAGCGAGCGGGCCCCCGCGGCTGACGTGCCCTGACGCGGGCCGCAGACCGGCTCCCGGGCGTGACCCGGACCGTGCACGCGACGCCGGACCGCCGGGGCCCGTGTCCGGGACTGCTCTCCCGTGACCTGTCCGGCTCACGGCTTACGACCCTCTACGGCCGCACGACCCCTGCGCGTCCCTGCCGTGGGGCGGCGACACCGCTCGAGGCACTCACCCTCCGTCGTCGACCGGTCCGGCCCCCGAAACGGCACTGCCCCGGCACATCACGTGCCGGGGCAGTGCAAACTCAGGGCGCGCGTCTAGCCGACGACCTTCTTCAGAGCGTCACCGAGTGCGTCGGCTTCGTCCGGAGTCAGCTCGACGACAAGCCGACCGCCGCCTTCGAGCGGAACGCGCATGACGATGCCCCGCCCCTCCTTTGTCACCTCGAGCGGGCCGTCGCCCGTCCGCGGCTTCATGGCCGCCATGCTCGTTCCCCTTCCTGAAACCAGCTCATCATCAGCCGACGGTCCCTGGATAGGCACGCGTCACCGGCATCGAACACATTGCTTCCAGGTCATTATCCCGCATGGCGGACCCCAATGACCAACATCGGTCGGCATCGCTTAGACAACGCGCTCACGCAAAACCACCCAATTCGGCGCTCCGCCTGCGATACTTCGCCCCCGCCCACGCCCTCCGCGCCGACCGATGTTTGACGCAGGTCACATGTCCGGCGCGGTTGATCTCCGCCATGCTGGCCTCGACACCGCTGTCCGAACCGCAAAGGGGACCTGACATGGCCGACTCCGTGCTGTACGACGTGAGCGACGGACTTGCAACGATCACGATCAATCGGCCCGAGGCCATGAACGCGATGAACGTGGAAGCCAAGGTCGCGCTGCGCGATGCCGTCCGGGCCGCCGCGGCCGATCCCGCCGTACGCGCCGTTCTGCTCACCGCGTCCGGGCGCGCCTTCTGCGTGGGCCAGGACCTCAAGGAGCATGTGGGGCTGCTGATCGCGGCCCACGAGTCCGGCTCCGGCGAGGTGATGAACACCGTGAAGGAGCACTACAACCCGATCGTCCGGGCCCTGACCGAAATGCCGAAGCCGGTCGTGGCCGGCGTCAACGGCGTCGCCGCCGGTGCCGGGTTCGGCTTCGCGCTCGCCGCCGACTACCGCGTCGTCGCCGACACCGCCAAGTTCAACACCTCGTTCGCGGGCGTGGCGCTGACCGCCGACTCGGGGATGTCGTGGACGCTGCCCCGGCTGATCGGCCACAGCCGCGCCGCCGACCTGCTGCTGTTCCCGCGGTCGATCTCCGCGCAGGAGGCGTACGAGCTGGGCATCGTCAACAAGCTGGTCCCCGCGGACGACCTGGCCGCCGAGGCCCACGCGGTCGCCCGGGCGCTGGCCGACGGTCCGACCGTCTCCTACGCGTCGCTCAAGGAGTCCCTCGCGTACGGCGCCGACCACTCGCTGAGCGAGGCGCTCGACAAGGAGGAAGAGCTCCAGGCGAAGGCGGGCGCGTCCGAGGATCACACGATCGCCGTCCAGGCCTTCCTGGCCAAGGAGCCGCCGAAGTACGTCGGCCGCTAGACCCTGTCCGAGCCGGGCCGGGCCCCGCGGGCGGCGCAGTCGGCGAGGTGGTCGTCGACCAGGCCGCAGGCCTGCATCAGCGCGTAGGCCGTCGTCGGGCCGATGAAGCGCAGGCCCCGCTTCTTGAGCGCCTTCGACAGCGCCGTCGACTCGTCCGTGACGGCAGGCACGTCGGCGAGGGTACGTGGGGCCGAGCGCCGCGCGGCATCGGGGGCGTACGACCAGATCAGCGTGTCGAGCTCGCCGGCGGGCCAGTCGGCGAGCACGCGCGCGTTGGCGAGCGTCGCCTCGATCTTGGCGCGGTTGCGGATGATTCCCTCGTCGGCGAGCAGACGTTCCTTGTCGGCATCGGTGAACGCGGCCACCGAGGTGATCTTGAAACCGTCGAAGGCGCTGCGGAAGCCTTCGCGGCGGCGCAGGATCGTGATCCAGGACAGCCCGGACTGGAAGGCCTCCAGGCAGAGCCGTTCGAACAGGGCGTCGTCGCCGTGGACCGGTCGGCCCCACTCCTCGTCGTGGTAGGCGATGTAGTCGTCGGTGGACAGGCCCCAGGGACAGCGCAGTCTGCCGTCAGGACCGGCCACGGCCCCGCCGGTCACTGTCCGGACTCCTCGCCCGGCTTGGTGAACAGGTCCCGGCGGCCGTCCTGGGTGGCCTGCGCGCCGGCCAGCGCCGACTCGAGCTCCGCGATCCGCGCGTCCCGCTCGGCGAGCTCAGCGCCCAGGCGCAGGAGGACCTCGTCCACGTCCCCCATGCGGTAGCCGCGCAGGCCCACGGGCAGCCGTACGGCGTCGACGTCCGCGCGGGCCAGGGGGCGGCCCGCCGGCAGCGGGTCCACCAGCTGCTCGGGCGCCGACTCGGGCAGAGCCGCGCTGTCGCCGCCGCCGACCACGGCGAGCGTGACCGCGGCGACCACCACGACCATCGCGATCAGCAAGAACAAGAACACGAGCGACCCTCTCCCCGAACACCCCGACCGGAAACCGTCAGGTGCTGATCGTGCCACGGGACGGTGACGGTTAGGGTCGCAGGCGGACGACCTGAGGAGGAAACAGCAGATGCTGCGGCTGGGACGGCGTGAATTCGAGGCGCACGAGCCTGTGATCATGGCAATCGTGAACCGGACGCCGGATTCCTTCTACGACCAGGGGGCGACGTTCCGCGACGAGCCCGCGCTCTCGCGCGTCGAGCAGGTGATCGCCGAGGGCGCCGCGATCGTCGACATCGGCGGTGTGAAGGCGGGCCCCGGTGAAAACGTGACGGCCGAGGAGGAGGCGCGGCGCACGGTCGGTTTCGTGGCAGAGGTCCGCCGGCGCCACCCGGACGTGGTGATCAGCGTGGACACCTGGCGGCACGATGTCGGCGAGGCCGTCTGCGAGGCGGGCGCCGATGTGCTGAACGACGCCTGGGGCGGGGTGGACCCGAAACTGGCGGAGGTCGCCGCGAGGTACGGCGCCGGGCTGGTGTGCACGCACGCGGGCGGCGCCGAGCCGCGCACCCGCCCGCACCGGACCGTGTACGACGACGTGATGGCGGACATTCTGCGGGTGACGCTCGGCCTCGCCGAGCGGGCCGTCGCGCTGGGGGTCCGCCGGGACGCGATCATGATCGACCCCGGTCATGACTTCGGGAAGAACACCCGGCACAGCCTGGAGGCGACCCGCCGCCTCGACGAGATGACGGCGACGGGCTGGCCGGTGCTGGTCTCCCTGTCCAACAAGGACTTCGTCGGCGAGTCCCTCGACAAGCCGGTCAAGGAGCGGGTGATCGGCACGCTGGCGACGACCGCGGTCTCGGCGTGGCTGGGGGCGCAGGTCTACCGGGTCCACGAGGTGGCGGAGACCAGGCAGGTTCTGGACATGGTGGCGTCCATCGCGGGCCACCGTCCCCCGGCGGTCGCGCGCCGGGGGCTGGCCTGACGGTTCGTACGAGGCGGGTTCGGCCGTTCCCGGGGCGGATTCGGCCGTCCACCTGAGCCGGCCCGGCCGTGCTCTTCACCTGAGCCACCGACCACGCCGGGCACCTGGGCCGACCGGACCTTCCATGCGGGCCGGCCGGACCGGGAGCCGTGGAGCAACCGGAGCGGCCGGACCCTGGTCAGTGGCCCGTCTCCTTGGTGACCATCGCCACCGCCTCCTCCACGTCGTCCGTGATGTGGAAGAGCAGCAGGTCACGCTCGGACGCCTTGCCCTGGGCCACCACGGTGTTGCGCAGCCAGTCGACCAGGCCGCTCCAGTACTCCGTCCCGAAGAGCACGATCGGGAAGCGGGTGACCTTGCGGGTCTGGACGAGGGTCAGCGCCTCGAACAGCTCGTCCAGCGTGCCCAGCCCGCCCGGCAGCACCACGAAGCCCTGCGCGTACTTCACGAACATCGTCTTGCGGACGAAGAAGTAGCGGAAGTTCACCCCGATGTCGACATGCGGGTTGAGGCCCTGCTCGAAGGGCAGCTCGATACCGAGGCCGACCGAGATGCCCCGGGCCTCGCGCGCTCCCTTGTTCGCGGCCTCCATCGAGCCGGGACCGCCGCCCGTGATCACCGCGAAACCGGCTTCGACCAGCGCCTTTCCGATGGTCACGCCCGCTTCGTACTCGGGTGATCCGGCGACGGTGCGGGCGGACCCGAAGACGCTGATGGCGCTGGGCAGTTCGGCGAGCGCACCGAAGCCTTCCACGAACTCCGACTGGATGCGCATGACCCGCCAGGGATCGGTGTGCACCCATTCGGAATCGCCCTCGGTGTCCAGCAGCCGCTGGTCGGTGGTGCCCGGCTGCACCTGTTCCCTGCGGCGCAGCACCGGTCCCAGCCGCTGCTCCTCCAGCGCCCGCAATCCCTCGGGGTTGCCCATGGCCTGCTCCCTCCGCCGAACCTCTTTGCTTTGAGTCAGGGTAGGTCGGCCCACGTGACGAATGGTGAAATCCCGGTTTTCAGGCAGTGAGCCAGTTGCGGAGCCGCTCCTCGCAGTGCGTGATCCTGTCGACGGCGACATGCTCGTCCCTCTTGTGGGCGAAGAGCGCATCCCCGGGCCCGTAATTGACCGCGGGCACGCCCAGGGCGCTGAAGCGCGACACGTCCGTCCAGCCGAACTTGGGCTGCGCGCTGCCGCCGACGGCCGCCATGAACGCGGCCGCGGCCGGGTGCGAGAGACCGGGCAGCGCCCCGCCGGTGTGGTCGTCCACCACGAACGAGCTCACCCCGCAGTCCGCGAAGACCTCACGTACATGGGCCTCGGCCTCGGCCATGCTGCGGTCGGGCGCATAGCGGTAGTTGACCACCACAGTGCACTCGTCGGGGATGACATTGGTGGCCACACCGCCCTCGATGCCGACCGCGTTCAGGCCCTCCCGGTACTCCAGCCCGTCGATCACCGGCCGGCGCGGCTCGTACTCCGCGAGCCGGGCCAGGATCGGCGCGGCCGCATGGATGGCGTTGGACCCCATCCAGCTGCGCGCGGAGTGGGCCCGCTCCCCCGTCGTGCGCAGGTGCATCCGCAACGTGCCCTGGCAGCCGCCCTCGACCTGGGCGTCGGACGGCTCCAAAAGGACGGCGAAGTCTCCCTCCAGCCAGTCGGGGTGGGCTTCGGCCACATGCCCCAGCCCGTTGAGGTGTGCGGCGACTTCCTCGTTGTCGTAGAAGACGAAGGTGAGGTCACGGTTGGGCTCGGGGACGGTGGCCGCGATCCGCAGCTGGACGGCGACGCCCGACTTCATGTCACTGGTGCCGCAGCCCCACAGGATGCCGTTCTCGTCCAGGCGCGAGGGCACGTTGTCGGCGATCGGCACGGTGTCGATGTGCCCGGCCAGGAGCACGCGCTCGGCCCGGCCCAGGTGGGTGCGCGCCACGATGTTGTTGCCGTGCCGGTCGACGGTGACATGCGGCAGGTCGCGCAGCGCCCGCTCGATGGCGTCGGCGAGGGGCTTCTCCTGGCCGCTGACCGATCGGAAGTCGACCAGCGCGGCAGTCAGCGCGGGGCCGTCGAGGGTGAGGTCAAGCACGGTTTCGAGCATGGCTGAGACCTTAACGCGGGCTCCAGTACCGTGGGCGTCGTGTCCGAGACCGCCTCTCCCCTCCGGCGCGGCCGCCTGGTGCGCATCGCGGCCGCGTTCGTCATGCTGCTGGCACTGATCGGCTATGTGGTGGTGCAGTACGAGACCGTCGGCGGCGCCCCCCGCTGCACGGTGCGTACCGCGGAGGGCGACGGCCCGTCGTACGAGCTCACCCCCGAGCAGGCCGGGAACGCGGCGACGATCTCGGCCGTCGGCACCTCCCGCGGAATGCCCGAGCGGGCGGTCACCATCGCACTGGCGACGGCTCTGCAGGAGTCGGCGCTGCGCAACATCAGGCACGGCGACCGGGACTCGCTCGGACTGTTCCAGCAGCGTCCGTCCCAGGGGTGGGGCACCCCGCGGCAGATCCTCGACCCCGTTTACGCGTCCGGGAAGTTCTACGAGCACCTCGCACAGGTTCCCGGCTACTCACGGCTGCCGCTGACCGCGGCCGCCCAGATCGTCCAGCGCAGTGGCTTCCCGCAGGCGTACGCGAAGCACGAGCCGGACGCCACGCTGCTTGCGGCGTCCCTGACCGGCCGGGCCTCGGCGACCCTGACCTGTGAGACGCGGCAGAGCGGCGGCCGGGGCACGGGGAGCCCGGCGAAGGTGCGGGCAGAGCTGGTGCGCGCGTTCGGGCCCGAGGTGCTGCCCGACGCCGCGCACGGGGGTGGGACCGGCGGAGGGCGGACCAGCGCTCCCGCTGCGAGTCAGGTGTCGGTCCCGGTCCCCGCGGCGGCCGGAGCGTCGGCCGGCGGGCCGGGGTCCAGGCGCGGCTGGGAGCTGGCGCACTGGGCGGTCGCCCGGGCGGAGGGGCTGCGTATCGAGGAGGTCTCGTACGGGGGCCGGGTGTGGAGTGCGGAGGCTCCCGGGAAGGGCTGGCGTACGGCGGACGCGGGCCATCGGGGCACCGAAATCGTACTGATCCGGGTCGCTCGCTAGTCCAGCCCTTCCCCCGAAGGGGGCACTCCGGTCCGGTCCGGAACAACGGGTTCGCAGATCTTCACAGCCCCTTCCGCCGCATCGCGAAATCCCTTGCACGCCAAGGGAAGTGACGGTTCGCCAGGCGCTTGCGCAATGCAATGTTTGCCCGATTTTATCCGAGACCGATAATGCGATGCATTACCAACTCTTTACCTCGGTCCACCGCAACTTCTCCCGGCCTCCCGGCGGTTGTCAGGACGTCCGTACGCCGGACACCACCAACAGTCCGAACGTCCTTCTCGTCCCAAGGAGCATCATGTCCCTCCCCCTGACCCGTCGGATCGCCCGTGCCGCGCTGCTCATCGCGGCGGGAGCAGCTCCCGTGGTCGGTGCGGCCGGCTCCGCAGGCGCCGCGGAACTGCCGCACAACCTCGGCAGCATGAGCGCCCTCGACACGGACGGTGTCGACAGCACGGACGGCGTCGACGACACAGTCGACGGTGTCTCCAAGGAGACCGCCAAGGTGGCGGGCAAGGCCGGTGGGCAGATGGCCAAGAAGGCCGTCCCGGCCGCGACCAAGGCCGTCGGCAAGGCGGCGAAGACAGCGGCCCCGGTCGCCCGGAAGGCCACCGGCGAGACCGCGAAGCAGGCGGGCGGTGTGATCGGCGGCGCGGCCAAGGGCGGCCTGCCGACCGGCGCCGCCGGCGGTGGCCAGCTGCCCACCGGCTCGCTCGGCGGTCTTCCGGTCGGCCGCTGACCGCACCCACCCCCGGTGATACGGAGGGGCCCCGGGATCAGCGCCCGGGGCCCTCGGTATCCCTGCCACGTTGTCAGCCCAGGCGCTTGACCGCGGCCTCGACCCGCTCGTCGGTCGCCGTGAACGCCACCCGTACGAAGCGCTCGCCGGCCGTCCCGTAGAAGTCGCCCGGCGCGACCAGAATGCCCAGCTCGGCCAGGTGCGCGACCGTGTCCCAGCACGGCTCGTCGCGTGTCGCCCACAGATACAGGCTGGCCTCGCTGTGCTCGATCCTGAACCCGTGCGCCTCGAGCGCCGCACGCAGCGCGGCGCGCCGGGACGCGTACCTGGCCCGCTGTTCACCGACATGCGCGTCGTCGCCGAGCGCCACCACGGTGGCGGCCTGCACCGGCGCCGGCGTCATCATGCCGCCGTGCTTGCGGATCTGGAGCAGCTCGCCGAGCACCGCCGCGTCACCGGCGATGAATGCGGCGCGGTAGCCGGCCAGGTTGGAGCGCTTGGAGAGCGAGTGGACGGCGACGACACCCTCGTACGTACCGCCGCACACGTCCGGGTGCAGGACGGAGACCGGCTCCGCCTCCCAGCCCAGCTCCAGGTAGCACTCGTCGCTGAAGACGAGCACCCCGTGCTCGCGCGCCCAGGCGACGATCCGGGTCAGCTCGTCCTTGGCCAGCACCTTGCCCGTCGGGTTGGACGGGGAGTTGAGCCACAGCAGCTTGAGACCGGCCGGAGCGAGATCGGTGGGGTCGTCGTAGACGACGGCCTCCGCGCGGGCCAGGCGGGCGCCCACCTCGTACGTGGGGTAGGCCAGGCGCGGGTAGGCGACCTTGTCGCCGGGGCCGAGTCCCAGCTGGGTGGGCAGCCAGGCCACCAGCTCCTTGGAGCCGACGACCGGCAACACGTTGGTGTGGGCCACGTTCGCCGCGCCGAGCCGGCGCTCGGCCCACCCGGCGAGCGCGTCGCGCAGCGCGGCCGTGCCCCACACCGTCGGGTAGCCGGGCGAGTCCGCGGCCTCGACGAGAGCCTTCTGGATCAGCTCGGGCACCGGGTCGACGGGCGTGCCGACCGAGAGGTCCACGATGCCGTCCGGGTGGGCCGCGGCCGTCGCCTTGTACGGCTCGAGCTTGTCCCAGGGGAAGACGGGAAGGCGCGAAGAGACTGAGGCCACGACGGCGCTCACTTTCTGGTACGTGGGGCGTCGGACAGCGCGGCCCCGTGCGGGACCGGCGTCAAACGCCTCGGTCCCGTACGGACGACGAACCGTACGGGACCGGGGACATGCGGATCGGATCAGCCGTTCTGCGGCGGCAGAGCGGCGATGAAGGGGTGGTCGCGCTCGATGAGGCCCAGCTTGGAAGCACCACCGGGAGAACCGAGCTCGTCGAAGAACTCGACGTTCGCCTTGTAGTAGTCCTTCCACTCCTCCGGGGTGTCGTCCTCGTAGAAGATCGCCTCGACCGGGCAGACCGGCTCACAAGCACCACAGTCGACGCATTCGTCCGGGTGGATGTACAAGGACCGGGCGCCCTCGTAGATGCAGTCGACGGGGCACTCCTCGATGCACGCCTTGTCCTTCACGTCGACACAAGGCTGCGCGATGACGTAGGTCACGCTGTCGTTCCTCCTCGGTAAGGGCTGGCATTGCGCGGGAGCGCGGCGTCGTCGATGCCCGCCCCTAGTATCTCCGTTCTTGGGGACGATCCGAACAGGAGGGGCACACAGACCTGTGGAATTCACTGCCGGCGGACGGCTCGAGGTCCGTATCACACCTTCTGACGTGGGCAAACGCGTATCAGTGCGGCGCTTGAGCGAGGCTGAGGCAGGTGCCGAGAAGTTCACCGACACGATTGGTGTTCTCACATCCTGGAACGAGGGTGTGCTGGTGATCACACGAAGGTCCGGTGAGAGCGTCCGTATGGCGGAATCCTCGCTGGTCGCGGGAAAGGTGGTGCCCCCGGCGCCGGTCCGCAGAAAGGGCCCCGCGGCGGACTTCGAGGAGCTTGCCCGGGCCGCCGCGCGTGCCTGGCAGCCGGTGGAGAGCGAACGGCTGGGCGAGTGGGAACTGCGGGCATCGGGCGGGTTCACCCGGCGCGCCAACTCGGTGCTGCCGCTCGGGGACCCCGGCGTGCCGCTGGACGAGGCACTGGAGCGGGTGCGCGCCTGGTACGCGGAACGTGATCTGCCCGCGTACCTGCAGACGGCGACCGGCGCGGCCGGGACGCAGGAGCAGCTGTGTGCGGAGCTGGAGGCACGTGGGTGGGTGCGTGAGGTCTCGGCCCAGATGCGGGTGGGGGCGCTCGCGCCGATCGGCGACCTGGGCGCGGAGGTGGCGCGGGTCCGGCTCGCGCGGTCCTTCGACGAGGCGTGGCTGCGGCGCTACAAACGGTTCGGTGTGCCGGGACCCCATGTGCTGCAGGTCCTGGGCAGCGGCCCATCGGTGTGGTTCGCCTCCGTGCCTGGCGAAGAGGGTGCCCCCGCCGCCATCGGCCGGTGTGTGGTCGACGGTCGCTGGGCGGGATTCATGGCGGTCGAGGTGGACCCGGCGTACCGCCGTCAGGGCCACGCGACCGCGGTGATGACCGCGCTGGCGCGCCGCGCCCTGGAGGAGGGCGCATCGGCGGCGTGGCTGCAGGTGGAGTCGGACAATGACGGGGCGCGGGCCCTGTACGAGGGCATGGGCTTTCAGATTCACCACCACTACCATCATTACCGGTCGGCCTAGACGGGGTACGAGTCGCATATGTACGACGCATCCTGGCGGCAGCGGTTCGCGGGCGAGGCCCGCTCCGGGCGGCCCGACCTGGCGCTGATGTGCCTGGTGATCGGCACGGAGGCGGACTCCGCTCTGGACGAGGCCGGCGTGGACGAGGCCCAGATCGAGCTGGACCGCCTGGCCGGGCTGCTCCCGTACGGTCTGAGCACCCCGCACGCCTGGGCGACGGCCGTCGCCGACCTGCTCGGCGCACGCCACGGCTTCCATGGCGTCCCCGCGGACTATCAGCGCCTGGAGTCCTCCCTGCTCCACGAGGTCCTGCGCCGCCGCCGCGGCCTGCCGATCCTCCTCTCGGTCCTGTGGACGGAGGTCGCCCGCCGCGCGGGAGCACCGGTGTACGGGGTGGCCCTGCCGGGCCACTTCGTGGTCGGTTTCGGCGACCCCGATGCGCAGGTGCTGGCCGACCCGTTCGCGGGCGGCCGGGTCCTGACGGGCACGGACGCGGAACTGCTGGTCGCAGGCGCGACGGGAACGCCCCTGATCCCGTCGATGCTGACGCCGGCCCCGCCGCTCGAGGTGGTGCTGCGCATCCTGAACAACATCCGCGCCTGGGCGGCCGCGCGCCCGGAACGCTCCGACGTCGCCCTGTGGGCCCTGGAGCTGTCCCTGCTGCTCCCGGCCCACCCGGCGCGGCTGCGCTACGAACGGGCCCAGCTGCTGGTCCAACGAGGTGAGTTTCTGACGGGGGCAGCGGAGATGGACGCCTACGCGGACGTCGTCTCGGCGGTCGAACCGACGATGGCGGAGACGATCAGGGGACGGGCGCGGGCGGCGCGGGCGATGCTGAACTGAGCCTGCCCGCACAAGGCGGTGGACCTGATCGCCGCCGGCCGGCCATCGACGGCACCGCGCACGACCTGTACTAGCGAAGGGCCTCGGCCTTGAGGGCGGTGACGAATGAGGACCAGGCGGACGGGGCGAACCGGACCGCCGGGCCCGTGGCGTGCTTGCTGTCGCGGACCGGGACCGCCGTCGGGTGGGCGGCGTCGACTTCGAGGCACTCGCCGCTGCTGCCGCCGCTGTAGCTGGACTTGCGCCAAGCCGGAGCGTGCTCACTGCGCTTCATGCTCGTACTCCTCCGCGACGGATCTGATCAGGGCCAAGGACTCGCGATGCGACAGCGCGTCGCCCAGGGCATGATCGTAGACCTCCTGGCACTGCCGCACCACGGACGGCACTTCCCAGACCCGGCCCGACTTCAAGCCTTCCACATAGGCGATGGGCGGGAGGTCGTCGAACCACATCAGGGAGACGAAGCCCTCCAACATGGCGTGCGCCCCAACCGAAAAGGGGAGTACGTGCACGCGGATGCGGCGGCTCTCTCCCAGAGCCAGGATGTGGCGAAGCTGTTCGCACATCACCGCCGAGCCGCCGACGGGGCGTCTCAGAACCGCCTCGTCCAGCATCGTCCACACCACCGGTGAGTCGAAGTTGTCGAGTATGTGGGCCCTTTCCAGGCGCGTGACAAGCAGCCTGTCACGTTCCTCTTCGTTCTTCGGCGGGTGGCCCGAGCCCAGGACCTCCCTGGCGTACGCCTGGGTCTGGAGGATGCCGGGCACCAACTTGGGCGCGTACTCGCGGATCACCGTCGCCTGCTGCTCGAACTCCAGCGCCTCCGCGAAGTGTTCCGCCACCGCCCTGCCGTCCAGCGTCGGCAGGAAGCGCTCGAAGAAGCCGCCCGTCTTCAGGACCTGGTCGAGGCGGCGGGCGTCCGCCACGTCCGGGCGGCGGCGACCCGCCTCGATGTGGGCGATGTGGGTGCGGGACATCACCGCATGCTCGCTCAACTCCTCCTGGGTGAGGTCCGCTGCCTCACGCCGCCGCTTCAGTTCCTCGCCGTACTTCGTACGGGACTGCGGGTTGTCCTCGATCGCCATCGGCAACAACTCCCCCTTGTGACGCTCGCGTTGTCACGTGCAAACCCCTACCGAGCGTAACTCCGACCGCTCCAGACTGTGAGGGATTCGACACAGAGAGCAAGGGGAATGGCGGAACCATGGGTGCGCCACACGCAGTCGGAGCCTTCGTCGCTCACACGGGCACGGACGTCTACGGTCCCGGCAAGGTCATTGGTGTGGACGGAGAACACAGACGCGTCAGGTTTGTGTACTTCGTCGCCACCATCCACGCGTCCGACCTTCGTGCCGCCTCTTCAACCGAAAGCGCGCAGGTCAGGTTATGGCTGCGGCAGAAGCAGGAGCGGTACGGAGGCCGGTGGTGATGACCTTGCGCGTCTCGCGCGACGGTGGGCGGACCTGGGGGCCGGCCGTCTCGTACCGGCCCAAGCCAGGCGGGGCACCGGCCAGTTCGGCCCTCCGATGGCCGCCGTGTGCGTGCCCTCGCTGCACTCACCCGAAGTGACCGTGCGTACACGTATGTTGATGTACGGTGAGCGCAAGACGGCCCCGCGCTGGTTGCACCCGGCGCCCGCCGTGGGGGTGCCGGCGGCCGTACGCGGGGCTGCCGCCGCCCGGGCCGCGCTGCGAGGCGGTGCGTAGCACGTCTCGTGTACCTGGAGTCCGGTCCGACCGGACTCCGCGTACACGACTCTTCGCCGGGTCCCTCTGCGCGGCGCGCGCCTCGAGCACCACCGAGCCGTCTCCCGACGACAGAGCCCCCGCCCGGACGACCGGGCAGGGGCTCCACCGAGGAACGGGATCAGCTGGGGTCGAGCGCGATCACTGCCGTCCGGTCCGCCGGGGTCTTCCCGCGCAGGGCCGGACCCATGGCCTGGGCGACGTCGTCCGCCGAGACCTGGTGCTGCTTGCCGTCGCCCTTGGTGATCGTGATGCCGTCGAAGACGCCGTCGAGGAGTTCGTCGATGGCCTTCTTGTTGTAGACCTCGACCAGCCTGCCGTCGATCGCCTTCATCGAAAGGATCTTCGGAAGGGACTTCGCCGGGCCGAACTGGATCTCCTTGGTGCCCGCCTTGACGGTGATCAGGTCGGACATCGCCGGCTCGGCGAATTCCTTCATCGCCCGGTTCAGCTCCGCCTGCGTGATCGTCGGCTGGCGGGTGGCGACCGGCAGCTGCACGACGTTCGGCTTTCCGGTCTCGACCTGCGCGCGATACGCGTCCTTGACCGTGATCATCGAGCGGCCGACGTCCAGCCCTGCCCCCGACTTGCCGGGTACGGGGACGGCCTTGCCCGGTACGAACTTGATCGTGCCCTCGGTCGCCGTACCCGATGCGCCGCCGAGGTCGGCGAGCGCGACGCTCAGCTTCTCCTCGTCCACGAGGATGACGGGTTCGGCGACACGCTCGCCGCCGAAGAGGGAGCCGATCACCGAGACGGGGTTGTAGTCGCTGCCCGCGGCGCCGCGGACGGTGGCCTGGCTGTCCAGGGACAGTCCGGCCTTGTCCGGGCTGAGCTGCGCCTCCTTGCCCGCCACCGAGAGCTTGAGCGGAGCCGTGGCCCTCTTGCCGAAGGCGGCGTCGAGCTTGTTGACCGCCTCGTCACGGGTTCCGCCGCCGATGTCGACGCCGAGGACCGTCGTGGACTTCGGCACGTCGGAGTGGTTGAGCAGCAGGCCGGCGCCATAGGCGATGCCGATCAGAACGAGTACGCCGACGCCGGCGAGGACCATCTTGGAGCGGCCCTGCCTGGCCGGCGCCGCCGCGGGCCTGGGGGCGGGACGGGCCGAGGGGCCGGGTCCCGGCATGACGGGTCCGCCCGTACTGCCGGGTCCTTCGGGGAACTCCGGTGCGGAGAAGTCCGCGAAGTCCGCTCCTGGGCCCTGCGGGCCGCCCTGGGACAGGATCGGGTTCGGGCCGGTACCGGGGCCGGACTGCAGACCGCCGAGCGATGGAGCGAACGGGGAGCGGTGCTGGTCGGACGACGGGACCACGGGGATGCCGCTGGTGAGCGTGTCGCCGGAGACATGGCCGACGGGGCCCGGCTCGGGCGCGGGAATCTGCGGGGTGAGTACGGCGGTGTCGTCGGACATCCGCGGCGCGCCACCAGGACCGCCGGGGCCACCAGGACGGCCCGGGCCGCCCGCGCCGGGCCCACCGGGGCCGGGAACGGCCGGGCCGCCGGGCCGCGGGCCGAGCGGCATGCTGCCGGTGGCCGGTCCACCCGTCGGACCGGCCGGCCCTTCGGGGCGGTCCGGGGCGCCGGGCGTGCGTACGCCCAGCGGAGGCGTTCCGTGTCCGGTGCCCGGAGCAAAGCCGTTGCCGCCGGGAGGCGGGGTCGCGCCGGGGCGCGGGGCACCCGGTTGGCCGGGGACGCCGCCCTGAGCGGGGCGGCGGGGAAGGTCGGGTCCTGTCCGGGCCGGGCCCGCCGGTGCGCCGGCCTGCTCGGCCAGGGCAGCCAGACCCGATACGCCCGCTCCCGAACCGTTCGTACCGGAACCCGGGCCGCCGCCCGAACCGTCCTGCGCGGGCGGCGCCGAGGCGGCCGGCTTGCGCGGCGCGAACCAGTCGCTGGGCGCAGGCTTCTCCTCCGGCTGCGGCTCGGCAGCCTGGGCGGGAACCTCCGGCCTCGCCGCGGGCCGCGGTGTGCTGCCCGTGCGCTCGCTGTCCTGACTGCCCGCGCCGGCGCCCTTGCCGCCGGTTCCGGCGGCGCCACCAGGGCCCGTTCCGGCTCTGGCGGCCGTGCCGGCGTTGATGTCGCTCATGGGCGTACGCATCACGACGGGCGGGATCGGCCGCGAACCCGGAATGTTGATCCGGATCCGCGTCGTCAGCGTGGTCTCGGTCCTGGGCTCGTCCGGCTGCGGCTCGGGGGCGGCGTCGGCGTCGTCCGGAGCGTCCTGCGTGGGATGCAGCGACGGATACTGCCGGGTTCCGTACGGCGGTGTCCCCGAGGGGTACGCGGCTCCACCGCGCCCCTGGGGGCCGGAGGACGAACTGTCAGTTTCACGACTCAAAGCAGGTTCTCCCGGTTGGCGTCGCCGCCCGTTCTTACTGGACAGCTACTGCTGCGGGCGGCTCGGCGGCGCGCACCACCATACTGTCCGTCGCCGACGGACACCCCGGGACTGCGGGAAGCGACCCGGCGCCGACCGTACGGCCACGGTCAGTTCAACGGTTCCCCACCCGTTGGGGTGACCGTCGGGGCGACCCACCATAGGGGTCGGCCACACCCGCCGCGCGCTGGGGGTCCTTCCACCCGCTAGCGGCCAAGTCCTTCCGGCCCGCCGCCCGGTGGCAGCGACCGCGACATGGTGGCACACATCACAGCCAGCGCCATGCCCCCGAGCAAGAAGACGAGCGGTCCGATACCGGCGGCGAACAGTCCGTCGCCCTCCGGGCGTCCGAGGCTGAGCACGATGATCGCCACCAGCCAGCCGAGGGCCGAGGAGACCACCGCGAGCTGGGTGCCGATCGCCCGCAGTGAGCCGTAGAACAGCGCTGCCGTGGCGAGCAGGGAGAACAGCAACCCGCCCGGGAACCAGGCGCCTTGGACCAGCGTGCCCGCGATGCCGACGGTCGCGCCGAGCACGGCGAGCGCAAGGTAGGCGACGACCCTGCCGGGGTGGGGCGCAGCCGTCGGCCGGGTGAGCCACCCGGCCGGAGAACCCGGAGAACCCGGAGAACCCGAAGCGCCCCGGCCGCCCGAAGAGCCCGAAGTATTCGGGTTTTTCTGAGCGCTCATGCCGCCGTCACCCCTGTCGGTCCTGTCGACCCCTCCAGTCCCGCGAAGAGGTCGTACTCGCGCTCCCCTGGCGGCGCGCCCGCCTCCCCGCTCACCAACTGGTAGTACTCGGTCGCGAAGAGAGGTTGCCCCAGATCGTTGGAGAGTGCGAAGAAGCGCCCTTCCACGGCGATTTGAGTGGCATGGGCACGCATGGCCGCCGTCTTCCGATCCGCGTACCCGGCGCCGTCGATCTCCGTGGTGATCCCGGAATCGTCCACCACACCCGGAATATCCGTGATCTCGGCGATGCCCGGGAAGTCCGCTCCCCCCAGGTCCCGCAGCCGGGCGAAGCCCTCCTCGGCCACCGATCTCGGGACACGGTTCCAGTAGATCTTCGCGATGGTGTGGGCATCGCCCAGGTCGCGGCGGAAGGCGTGCTCGGCGGCCAGCTCCGCCGCCCGCATCGCCACCCGGTGCGCCTGGATGTGGTCCGGATGTCCGTATCCCCCGTCGGGGTCGTACGTCACCATCACCTGGGGGCGCACCGAGCGGATCACCTCGACGAGATACGCGGCCGCCTCGTCCACGTCGGCGTTCCAGAAGGCGCCGTCCCGGTGGTTCTGCTCGAGGCCCATCATCCCGGAGTCCCGGAACCGCCCCTGGCCGCCGAGAAAGCGGTGGTCGCTCACGCCCAGCTCCTTCATCGCGGCGGCCAGTTCGCCGACGCGATGGGGACCCAGCCGGTCCTCCCGGTCGGGTGCGAGATGGGCGAGCTCGGCCGGAATGACCTCGCCCTCCTCGCCGAGGGTGCAGGTCACCAGGGTGACCTGGGCGCCGGTGGCCGCATACCTGGCCATCGTCGCGCCGTTGTTGATCGACTCGTCGTCGGGGTGCGCATGCACCAGGAGCAGACGACGGGCGGGAAGATCCTTCATACAGGACAGCCTAGAACCCACAGCCCGGATGTCGGCCTAGAACTTGATGCCGCCGATCATCCCCGCCACGTTGGTGGTCAGTTCGGTGATGGTGGGAGCCACCGACGAACTCGCGAGGTAGAACCCGAGCAACACGCAGACCACCGCATGCCCGCCCTTCAGTCCGGCTTTCCGGATCAGCAGGAAGACGACGATCGCCAGCAGCACCACCGCCGAAATCGAGAGTGCCACGGCGGTTCACCTCCACAGATATTCGGTCGGGACGGTCAGGTCGCATGTGCCGGAGCAGATGTCAGGGGGTTCATACCCACCTTGCGCTACGGATCATAACTATCCGCACCTTCGCATCGATCGGTGCACGGCAGCACATGGGGGCGCACGACCGCTAGGTTCGGTCGCATGACCTCGAGGCAGCAGCTCTCCTTCCCGCGTCAGTACGCCAGGACCCAGCGCTTCACGCTGGGCGCCCCCCGCGCCTTCACCGTCTCCCCGGACGGTTCGCGCGTGGTGTTCCTGCGATCGGCCTCCGGCACCGACCGGTCCGGCCGGCTGTGGGTGCTCGATCTCGACGGGGACGGCGGCCCGCCGCACGAGCGCGTGGCCGCCGATCCGCAGGAACTGCTGGGCGGGACCGCGGAGAAGCTGTCGGCTCAGGAGCGGGCCCGGCGGGAACGCAGCCGCGAGGGGTCGGCCGGGATCGTCGGCTACGCGGTGGACCGGGCAGTCGAAATGGCCGCTTTCGCACTGTCCGGGCGACTGTTCACAGCGGAGCTGCGGGCCGGGACCGCCCGCGAACTGCCCGCGGCCGGCCCGGTCCTCGATCCGCGGCCGTCCCCGGACGGCCGCCACATCGCGTATCTCGCCCAGGGCGCGCTGCGGGTGACGGGTGCGGAGGGCGAGGCGGACCGTGCCCTTGCCGAGCCGGAGGACGAGCACACGTCCTACGGTCTGGCGGAGTTCATCGCGGCCGAGGAGATGGGCCGCTCCCGTGGCTTCTGGTGGGGGCCGGATTCGGACCGGCTGCTGGTGGCCCGGGTCGATGAGCGCGAGGTGCAGCGCTGGTGGATCTCGGACCCGGCGCACCCGGACCGGGAGCCGGCGCCGGTCGCGTATCCGGCGGCCGGGACGGCCAACGCCGACGTGCGGCTCTCCTTCGTGGCGCTGGAAGGCGGGGAGGAGCGTACGGAGGTGACCTGGGACCGGGCCCGCTATCCGTATCTGGCCAGGGTCCACTGGTCGGGCGACGGCCCTCCGCTGCTGCTGGTGCAGTCGCGCGACCAGCGGATCCAGCTGTATCTGGCGGTCGATCCCGAGTCGGGTGCGACCCGGACGGTGCATGTCGACGAGGATCAGGCGTGGCTGGAACTGTGCCCGGGGGTCCCGGCGTGGGCACCGGGCTCCTCCTCGGCGCGAGGCTTCGGCGGCGGCCGGCTGGTGCGGATCGCGGACGAGGGCGGGGCGCGGGTGCTCGGGGTCGGCGACCGGGTGCTGACCGGGGCGCAGCTGCAGCTGCGGGCGGTGCTGGACATCGGCGAGAACGACATCCTGGTGTCGGCGGCGGCCGGCGAGGAGGCCAAGGACCCGGAAGTCGGCGAGATCCATGTGTACCGGGTCAACGAGCTGGGAACCGAGCGCGTCTCACAGGGCCCCGGGGTGCATGGCGCGGTGCGTTCGGGCGGGGTGACGGTGCTGTCGTCCTCCCGTACGGACCCCGGCGGCGCGGTCGTGCAGGTGCTGCGGGACGGGAAGCGGATCGCGCAGGTGGCCTCGTACGCCGAGCAGCCGGTGCTCACGGCCGGGCCGCGGCTGGTCGAGGCGGGCGGGCGCCGCATTCCGGCCGCGGTGCTGCTGCCCACGGGCTACGCGGACTCCGACGGCGCCCTGCCCGTGCTGCTGGATCCGTACGGCGGGCCGCACGGTCAGCGTGTGCTCGCCGCACACCATCCGTATCTGACCTCGCAGTGGTTCGCGGACCAGGGATTCGCGGTGATCGTCGCGGACGGGCGGGGCGCCCCCGGCCGCTCGCCCGCGTGGGAGAAGGCGGTCAAGGACAACTTCCCGCTCACCCTGGACGACCAGGTCGAGGCGCTGCACGCGCTGGCCGGATCCTTTCCGCTGGACCTGGGTCGGGTGGCGATCCGGGGCTGGTCGTACGGCGGCTATCTGGCGGCCATGGCGGTGCTGCGCCGACCGGATGTGTTCCACGCGGCGGTCGCGGGCGCGCCGGTGACCGATCTGCGGCTGTACGACACGCACTACACCGAGCGCTATCTCGGCGATCCGGCCGAGCGGCCGGAGGTGTACGCGGCCAACTCACTGGTCGGCGACGACGGGTTGACGGTCGCGGAGACTCCCCATCGACCACTGATGATCATCCATGGTCTGGCTGACGACAATGTGGTGATGGCACACACACTGAGGCTGTCGTCGGCGCTGCTGGCCGCGGGCCGTCCGCATGAGGTGCTGCCGTTGAGCGGAGTGACACATATGACGCCGCAGGAGCAGATCGCCGAGAATCTGCTCCTGCTCCAGGTGGACTTCCTGAAGAGGTCGCTGGGGCTGGAGCAGGGCTGAGGCCGCCGGCTACCAGCCGGGCGGCGGGGACGACGGCGGAGGCGGCCCGTGGCTTCCGCCGTTGCCGCCCGGAGGGCCGGACCACGGACCGGGCGGCGGACGGCCGTAACCCGAGCGCCCGGAGAACCCGGCCGGGGGCCGCGGCCCGCCGGTCGCGGGGCCGTACACGCCGTCCGCCGGTGTGCTCCCGCCGCGCCGGGCCATGACCACCAGCAGTACGGCCCCGGCAGCCAGCTCGAACAGCCAGGTGGCGACCAGTAGTTGCTCCTCGAGCTGCAGATCCCCGAAGTTCCTCAGCAGTTCGCGCCTGATCGTGAAGTCGAGGCCGACCGCGCCGTCCGCGACGAGGAAGGCCGCGACCACCGCCCCGAACGGACGCGTGAGGACCGCCCGGCCGAGTGCGCCGACAGCCGTGGTCAGCCCGAGGAGGGCGATCACCGCGGCCAGCCACGCGGACGGGATCTGCAGCAGCTTCAGCGGGGCCCGCTCGCTGCCCGTGAGCAGGTCGAGGTACCCCTCGGTCCCCGCGAGGTACGCCAAGCGGATCTGCCAGGCGACCGTCACCGCCGCCGCGGCCCCGAGCAGGGTGAACACGAGCAGGGACACCCGCCGGGTGGGCCGGTCCGGTGTCCGCCGGTGCCCCGCGGACGGATCGTCGCGCGGCGAGTAGGAGTGCTCGTACGCGTCGGCGCCGGGCGGGCGGCGTCCGGCCACGACGGTGACGATCAGCCCGACGCCCAGGCCCAGGACCGCGAAGGTGCTGTACAGGGCCCGGGTACGCAGGGAGTCGGTGGCCTGGAGGTCCATCCAGGAGGCGGTGAGCACCCACAGGGACGGCAGCCGCAGGGAGAGTGTGATCACAGCGGCGGCCGTGAGTGCCGCGGCCGCGACCGACGAGCGCAACGCGGCGACACCGACGGCGACGTACACCGCGAGCAGTGCCGCGTCGGCGATGGAGGTGGTCAGCGGTGCGAGGGCCGGGCCGCGGACGCCCGTCCAGAACCGCCAGACGTCGAGCGGATCGTCGGCCGTCGCCAGGTCCCGTACGATCCATGCCCCCACGATCAGCGCGAGCACGGCGCACAGCGCCGCTCCGGTGGTCCGGGCCGCCCGCGTAAGAGTCACACCGACGATCGTGCATCGCGCCGGATACGCCAACAAGGGCGCGACGGGCCAACTCCCCGGCAACGGCGGGCGCCGGACAGGCGACCGGCCGGAGCCCCGAGGCGGCGCTCCGGCCGGTCTACGGCACCCGCACGGCCGTACGCGATTCAGCGTGACGCGTTCGTATATCGGAATCGAGACGTCCAAGTTGCCTGCATGTTAAGGAATGTGAGCGGCATTCATCACACTTTGCCCGTTGATTCCCCGGACTCCCCGTACCTCTTGGGCTCCGTGCCCGGCACCACATGCCGCTCCTCGGCGAAGTGGCACGCCGAATCATGACGGACAGACCCCTCCACCGGCCGCAGATGGGCCGGCACCGCGAGCGGCGGCACCTCCAGCTCGCAGCGCTCCCGTGCCTTCCAGCAACGGGTGCGGAACCGGCAGCCGGAGGGGATGTTCGTGGGCGAGGGTACGTCCCCGGTGAGGATGATGCGGTCCCGGTGCTCGCGCGCCTCGGGATCCGGCACCGGCACGGCCGACAGCAGCGCCTGGGTGTACGGGTGCGTGGGGTGGTCGTAGATCTCGGCGTCCTTGCCGATCTCCACGATGCGGCCCAGATACATCACACCGACGCGGTCGGAGATGTGCCGCACGATGGACAGGTCGTGTGCGATGAACACATAGCTGAGCGAGAACTCGCTCTGCAGCTGATCCAGCAGGTTGATGACCTGTGCCTGCACCGAGACGTCCAGCGCGGAGACCGGCTCGTCGGCGACGATGATCTCGGGCTGGAGCGCAAGGCCCCGGGCGATGCCGATGCGCTGGCGCTGACCACCCGAGAACTGGTGCGGATAGCGGTTGATGTACTCCGGGTTGAGCCCGACGACATCGAGCAGATCCTGCACCTTGCGGCGACGCTCGCCCTTGGGCGCGACCTCGGGATGGATCTCGTACGGCTCCCCGATGATGTCTCCGACGGTCATCCGCGGGTTGAGCGAGGTGTACGGGTCCTGGAACACCATCTGGATGTTGCGGCGCACGGCCTTCAGCGCCCGCCCCGACAGTCTGGTGATGTCCTCGCCCTTGTAGCGGATCGCGCCTGCCGTGGGCTGCTCCAGATGGACGAGCATCTTGGCGAGGGTGGACTTGCCGCAGCCCGACTCGCCCACGATGCCCAGCGTTTCGCCCGCGACCAGGTCGAGATCGACGCCGTCCACCGCCCTGACCGCGCCGACCTGCTTCTTGAAGAGAATGCCCCGGGTGAGCGGATAGTGCTTGACCAGGTCGCGTACTTCCAGGATCGCTTCAGCCATTCAGTGTCTCCTCCCAGAAGTGGCAGGCGCTCCCGCGGTCCTCGGACACCTCGTACAGGGGCGGTTCGTCGGTGCGGCACACCTCCTGGGCCATCGGGCAGCGCGGGTGGAAGGCACAGCCGGGCGGGATGCGCATCAGATTGGGCGGCAGGCCCTTGATCGCGTACAGCTCCTGGCCCTTCTGGTCCAGGCGCGGGATCGACTCCAGCAGACCCTTCGTGTACGGGTGGGCGGGTGCCTTGTAGATGTCGTGGACGGGCGCGGACTCCACGATCCGGCCCGCGTACATGACGGAGATTTTGTCCGCGACGTCCGCGACGACGCCGAGGTCATGGGTGATCAGGATCAGCCCCATGTCCAGTTCGCG
Organism: Streptomyces sp. NPDC002889; assembly: GCF_042888425.1. Lineage (NCBI taxonomy): Bacteria > Bacillati > Actinomycetota > Actinomycetes > Kitasatosporales > Streptomycetaceae > Streptomyces > Streptomyces sp. NPDC002889. The sequence continues at coordinate 148,993 of NZ_JBIAPT010000013.1, read as the reverse complement.
CTGGAGCTCGGCCAGCAGGTCCATGACCTGGGCCTGGACGGTCACGTCGAGGGCGGTGGTGGGCTCGTCCGCGATGATCAGGTCGGGCTCGAGCGACAGCGCCATCGCGATCATGATGCGCTGGCGCATACCGCCGGAGAACTGGTGCGGATACTGCCCGACGCGTTCCTTGGCCGCGGGGATGCGTACGCGGTCCATCAGCTCGACGGCCCTGGCCTTCGCGTCCTTGCGGGACATACCGCGGTGGACGGTGAACATCTCGCCGAGCTGGTCGCCCACGCTCAGCACCGGATTCAGGGACGAGAGAGCGTCCTGGAAGATCATGGCCATTCCGGCACCGCGGATCTTCCGCCGCTCGTCCTCCTTGAGCCTCAGCACGTCCTGGCCCCGGAAGAGAATCTCACCGCCGGTGATGCGGCCGGGTGGCATGTCCAGGATTCCCATGATCGCCTGCGCGGTGACCGACTTGCCGGACCCGGACTCGCCCAGCACGGCGAGGGTCTGTCCCTCGTCCACCCTGTAGCTGACGCCGTTGACGGCCTTGGCGACCCCGTCGCGGGTACGGAACTCCACGTACAGATCACGCACGTCGAGCAACATGGCGGGCTCCTCAGCGCAGCTTGGGGTCGAGGGCGTCGCGCACCGCGTCGCCGAGCATGATGAACGCGAGCACCGTGATCGCCAGTGCACCGGCCGGCCACAGCACCATGTGCGGGGCATTTCGGATGTACGGGGAGGCCGAGGAGATGTCGATGCCCCAGGACACGGTCGGCGGCTTGAGCCCGACACCGAGGAAGGAGAGCGTCGCCTCCAGCGCGATGTACGTACCGAGCGCGATGGTCGCCACGACGATCACCGGCGCGACGGCATTGGGCGCGATGTGCCGCAGCAGCAGCCGTGAGCTGGACGCGCCGAGTGCCCGCGCCGCCTGGACGTAGTCGTTGTGCTTCGCGGTGATCACCGAGCCGCGGGCGATCCGGGCGACCTGCGGCCAGCCCAGCAGGATCATGAAGCCGATCACCGGCCACACCGTGGAACTGGTCACCACCGACAGGAAGACCAGACCGCCCAGCACCACCGGGATGCCGAAGAAGATGTCGGTGATCCGGGACAGGACCGCGTCCCCCGACCCGCCGAAGAAGCCGGCGAGCCCGCCCAGCACGGAGCCGAGCAGGGCCACTCCGACAGTCGCGCAGACGCCCACCGTCACCGAGGCGCGCGCACCGTAGACGACACGGGTGTAGACGTCGCAGCCCTGGACGTTGAAGCCGAACGGGTGGCCGGGCTGAGAACCCTGTTGTGCCTTGGCGAGGTCGCACTGCAGCGGGTCGCCGCTCGCGATCAGGGAAGGCCAGAGGGAGATGACGACCAGGAAGAGGATCACCAGTGAGGAGATGATGAAGACGGGGTTGCGGTGCAGATCGCGCCAGGCGTCGGTCCACAGACTGCGCGGCTTGTCGGCGGGCCCCTGGTCACCCTCCGGGCTGTCCAGCAGCTTCTCCAGGCTCTCGCCCTCGTCCATCGCCAGATCCATCGTGCCGCCCTCGCCGGTGGGGGCGATGGCATTGTCCCCGGCGCGGTCGGGCTGCTGCGGGTCAGGCATAGCGGATCCTCGGGTCGAGTACGGCGTACAGCAGATCGACGAGCAGATTCGCCAGCAGGAAGACCATGACGAGGACGGTCACGAAGCCGACCACGGTCTGGCTGTTCTGCCGCAGAATGCCCTGGTAGAGGTAGTAACCGACGCCATGGATGTTGAAGATCCGCTCGGTGACGATGGCTCCGCCCATCAGCGCACCGATGTCCGTGCCGATGAAGGTGACCACCGGGATCAGCGAGTTGCGCAGCAGATGCTTCGTCACCACCCGGCGCCGTGGCAGGCCCTTGGCCACCGCCGTACGGACGTAGTCGGCGCGTGCGTTCTCGGCGATCGACGTACGGCTGAGCCGGGTGACGTACGCGAGTGACACCGAGGCGAGCACCAGGCCGGGCACGATCAGCTCGCCGAGCATCACGTCGGAGGAGACCGAGGGGTCGATGACGGCCCATTCGTAGCCGAGCAGCAGCTGCAGCAGCAGACCGGTGACGAAGGTCGGCACGGAGATGACCACCAGGGTCAGCATCAGCACTCCGGTGTCGATCGGGCGGCCGCGCCGCAGTCCGGTGACCACGCCGAGGGTGATGCCGATGACGATCTCGAAGAAGATCGCCACCAGGGTCAGCCGGATGGTGACCGGGAAGGCCTCCCCCATCAGCTCGGTGACCTCCTGGCCGTTGAAGGCCGTGCCGAAGTCCCCGGTGAACACATTGCCCATATAGGTCAGGTACTGCTGCCACCAGGGCTTGTCGAGCCCGAACTCCTGGCGCAGCCGGGCGGCGGTCGCGGGGTCGCACTGCCGGTCGCCGCACAGGCCCGCGACGGGGTCGCCCATGACGTTGACCATCAGGAAGATCAGCAGGGTGGTGCCGATGAAGACCGGGATCATCTGCAGCAGACGCCGGATCACATAACGTCCCATGAAGGGCTCCGGGGGTCGTGGGAAGGGTGACGGCCCGGCGCTGCGGGCCGCCGGGCCGGTGTCCTTCGCCGTCAGTTGACCTTGATCTCTTCGTAGACCGGGACGCTGAAGGGGTTGAGGGCGACATGGGACAGCCGTTCCGAGTAGCCGGCGCTGCCGTTCTGGTACCAGAGGGGGATGGCCGCCATCTCGTCCCGTACGACTTCCTCGGCCTGCTTGAACGTGTCCACCGCCTTGGCCGTGTCGGTCTCGGCGTTGGCCCGGTCGACGAGCCGGTCGAACTCCTTGTTGCTCCACTTGCCGTCGTTGGACGAGGCGTTGGTGTAGTAGAGCGGCTGAAGGAAGTTCTGGATCAGGGGGTAGTCCATCTGCCAGCCCGCCCGGAAGGGGCCGCTCATCTTCGACTCGGTGATCTGGCCGCGGAAGTCGGCGAAGGTGCCGTAGGGGTTGCCGACGCAGGCCTTGTTGTTGCCGAGCGTGTTGTTGATGGAGTTGCAGACGGCGTCGACCCAGTCCTTGTGGGAGCCGGTGTCGGAGTTGTACGAGATCTTCACCTGGCCGCCGGGGAGACCGCCGCCCTCCTTGATCAGCTTCTTCGCCTCGGCAGGGTCGTACTCGCACGCGGCGCCGCACAGGGTGTCGTCGAAGCCGCCGTCCTCGCCGAGTACGGGTGAGGTCCAGTCCTTCGCGGGCGTGCGGGTCTTCTGGAAGATGGTGTCGGTGATCTGCTCACGGTCGATCGCCCGGGACAGACCGGTGCGGACCTTGGCTCCGTCGGGCGTGTTCCAGGCCTTGTCGTAGTACGGGAACGCGAGGGTCTGGAGGATGCCGGCGGGGGTGTTGATGTACCGGTCGCCCAGGTCCGCCTGCACATTCCTGAGCTGCGCCGCCGGTACGTCGTCGACAAGGTCGAGGTCGCCCGCGATCAGACTGGTGTAGGCGGTGTTGTTGTCCGTGTAGACGATGAGGTCGATGCCGCCGTTCTGCGCCTTGTCCGGGCCGTTGTAGCCGTCCCATCGGCGCAGGGCCATCTTCGAGCCCTTGGCGTACGAGTCGACGGAGTACGGGCCGTTGCCGATGGGTTTGGCGAGCCAGCTGTCGTGGCTGTCGAAGAACGCCTTGGGCAGCGGCGCGAAGGCGGCGTAGCCGAGGGTGTCGGGCCAGGTGGAGAACTTCTGGGTGAGCTTGACCGTGAAGTTGAGGTCGTCGACGACCTTGAGCCCGGACAGGGTCTGGGCGGTCGGCTGCCCTTCGTCGGGGTGGACCTGGTCGTATCCCTCGATATAGCCGAAGAAGTAGGCGTTCCTCTGGTTGTTCTTCAGATGGGCGGCGTAGTTCCAGGCGTTCACGAACGACTCCGCGGTGACCTTCTCGCCGTTGCTGAAGGTCCAGCCGTCCTTGATCGCGATCTTGAAGTTGACCGAGTCGGTGGTCTCGATCTTCTCGGCGATCATGTCGGTGGCCGCGCCGGTCTTCGGGTCGTACCGCTTGAGACCGCGGAAGATCATGTCGAGGACCTTGCCGCCCTGCACCTCATTGGTGTTGGCGGGCTCCAGAGGGTTCTGCGGGTCTCCCCAGGAGGACGACACGATGCCGTCGGCGCCACCGGCGCCACCGCCATCGCCTCCGCAGCCTGCCCCTGCCAGGGCTACGGCGACCGCACACGCGGCCCACTTGGCATGCGTGGCTCCACGCATGGGGTGCCTCCTTGGTCCCGAGTGCTTCCCCCAGCTGCCGCTGGGCGGTGCCCCCGGGCCCAATATCACCACAAAGGGAATCTAACTCACTTTCATGACACCCGAGTGGACTCCAGGGCCGCCGGAAGGACCACCTCCCAGGTGTCGACGGCGTAATGCAGTGTCATGCCGTGCGCCTCGTAAAGCCCCAGTGCCCCCGAGGCGTTCCCGGTGTCCACACCGAGCCCGATCGTGTCCCGGCCGCGCGCCGCGTACGTGCCGAAGGCATGGCGCAGCAGATGGCCGCCGACCCCGCGGCCGCGGGCCGCCTTGCGTACCCCGATGGTGCGGATCCAGCCCATGGCTGCGCGGTCGTCGCGGCTCAGCAGCACGGCCACGTCGCCCTCGCCCGCGATCGAGGCGATCCACACCAGCGACCAGTCGATCCGGGCTGCGTCCATGTCCTCCAGCCACTGTTCGTAGCTGCGCTCGTGGTGGTCGAAGTGCTCGGCGAAGGTCTCCTGCGCCAAGGCGTGTGCGATGCGCCGATCGGCCTCGTCGCGGCAGTGACGCAGGGTCAGTCCGGCGGGCGGCCCCGGCACGACGTCGACGTCCGGCGACAGCGGACGGGTCATCACCTGGTAGCGGCGTACCGTCCGCCACCCGCGGCGCTCAAGCAGCGCGGTGTCGAGCGCGGGGCGGGTGTTGAGATGCAGATGGACCACGGCCCGGGCGGCTCCACTCGCCGCCGCCTTCACTGCGGCCCTGGCCTCCATGCACTCCAGAACATCGGCGGCGGCCTCGTCCCGGTCCGGCAGCGCGTACAGGTCGGCGCCGATGTCCTCGCCCTCGGACTCGCTCCACACGATCCCGTACGCCACCGGTCCGTTGTCGTCGCACGCCAGCCAGGAGTCGTGGGCGAGGTCGGTGTCTCCGTGGGCCATGTCGGCCTCGACCGTGTGCAGATCGGTCTCCGGGCGGCCGATCTCGACCACATCGACGGCGTTCATCAGCGCGCAGACGGCGGGCGCGTCCTCGAGGACGGCCGGCCGGACAGTGAGGGACATGCGGCCACTGTCCGGGCGAGATCTCGGCCTCGCAACGGAATTTCCCCCGTCGGGCCGACGCCGTTCCAGGCGCCCCGCGGCTTCCGGCGCACGCCCGGACACGGCGAGGCCCCGTCCACCGATGCGGCGGACGGGGCCTCACTCACGTGCTCAGGGCAGGACTACGCCGCGTGGACGACGTTCTTCTCCTCGGCGAAGTGGCACGCCGACTCGTGCGCGGCCGGGGTGTCCGAGCCCTTGAAGCGCTCGGGCACCGCGAGCAGCGGGACCTCGGTGGCGCACTTGTCCTCGGCCTTCCAGCACCGGGTGCGGAAGCGGCAGCCCGACGGCGGGTTGGCCGGCGAGGGGACGTCTCCGGTGAGGATGATCCGCTCGCGGCCCTCACGGGCGTCGGGGTCCGGAACCGGGACCGCCGACAGCAGCGCCTGGGTGTAGGGGTGCGTCGGGTGGTCGTAGATCTGCTGGTCGGTGCCGATCTCGGCCATCTTGCCGAGGTACATCACGCCGACACGGTCGGAGATGTGCCGGACGATCGACAGGTCGTGCGCGATGAAGAGGTAGGAGAGGTTGAACTCGTCCTGCAGCTTCTCCATCAGGTTGATGACCTGAGCCTGGACCGACACGTCCAGCGCGGAGACCGGTTCGTCGCAGATGATGATCTCGGGGTTGAGCGCGAGACCACGTGCGATGCCGATGCGCTGGCGCTGGCCGCCCGAGAACTGGTGCGGATAGCGGTTGATGTACTCGGGGTTGAGCCCCACCACGTCCAGCAGATCCTGCACCCGGCGGCGGCGGTCGCCCTTCGGAGCCACCTCGGGGTGGATGTCGAAAGGCTCGCCGATGATGTCGCCGACCGTCATGCGCGGGTTCAGCGAGGTGTACGGGTCCTGGAACACCATCTGGATGTTGCGGCGCACGGCCTTCAGCGCGCGGCCCGACAGCCTGGTGATGTCCTGGCCCTTGTAGAAGACCTCGCCGGAGGTCGCCGTCTCCAGCGTCATCAGCAGCTTGGCGACCGTGGACTTGCCACAGCCGGACTCGCCGACGATGCCGAGCGTCTCGCCCTGGTAGAGATCGAAGGAGATCCCGTCCACGGCCTTGACCGCGCCGACCTTCCTCTTGAAGAGGATGCCCTGGGTCAGCGGGAAGTGCTTGACCAGATTGCGCACCTGGAGGATCGGCTCACCCCGCTCGACCTTGGCTTCGAGCGCCGCGACGGCCGCCTCCTCGGTGGGCGCCTCGACGGTCTCCACCTCGGTCACGTTCGGAGTCGCGTCCACGGCGTCGGCGGCGTCCACGGCCTCGTTCGTCTTCTTGAGCTCAGCCATGGATCGTCTCCTTCCAGAAGTGGCACGCGCTGCCGCGGCCGGGCAGCTCGCTGCCGTCCTGCTCGGTCACCGGCGCCAGCGCCGGGATCTCCGTACGGCAGATGTCGTCCGCCTTGGGGCAGCGCGGGTTGAAGGCGCAACCGGTCGGGACCTTCAGCAGGTTGGGCGGCAGACCCTTGATCGCATACAGCTCCTGGCCCTTCTGGTCCAGGCGCGGGATCGACGCCAGCAGGCCCCGCGTGTACGGGTGGGCCGGCCGCTTGTACAGCTCGTGCACCGGCGCGGTCTCGACGATCCGGCCCGCGTACATCACGGCGATCTTGTCCGCGACGTCGGCGACCACGCCGAGGTCGTGGGTGATCAGGATCAGACCCATGTTGTACTCGCGCTGCAGCTCCGCGAGCAGGTCCATGACCTGGGCCTGGACGGTCACGTCGAGGGCGGTGGTCGGCTCGTCCGCGATGATCAGGTCCGGCTCCAGGGCCAGCGCCATGGCGATCATGATGCGCTGGCGCATACCGCCGGAGAACTGGTGCGGGTAGTCGCCCACCCGGGCCTTGGCCGCCGGGATCTTGACCTTGTCCATCAGCTCGATGGACTTGGTCTTGGCGTCCTTCTTGGACAGCCCCTGGTGGACGCGGAACATCTCACCGAGCTGGTAACCCACGGAGAGCACGGGGTTGAGGGAGGACAGCGCGTCCTGGAAGATCATCGCGATCTTCCGGCCGCGGATCTTCCGCCGCTCCTCGTTGCTCATGGTCAGCATGTCCTGGCCACGGAAGAAGATCTGGCCCTGCGGAATCCTGCCGGGCGGCATGTCGAGGATGCCCATGATGGCCTGTGCGGTCACGGACTTGCCGGAACCGGACTCACCCAGCACCGCCAGGGTCTCGCCCGAGTCGACGCTGTAGTTGACGCCGTTGACGGCCTTGGCGACACCGTCACGGGTGTGGAACTCGACGTGCAGGTCGCGCACTTCGAGCAGCGGGCCGGAGCCCTCGCTGCCCGCACGGGGCGCCGGGACGTTTGCGGTTTCTTCGATGATGGTCACGTACGCCCTCCTCAGCGCAGCTTGGGGTCGAGGGCGTTGCGCACTGCATCGCCGAACATAAGGAACGAGAGCACCGTGACCGAGACCATCACCGACGGGATGATCAGGACATGGGGTGCGTTGCGCAGCTGCTCACGTCCACTGGAGACGTCGACACCCCACGAAACGGTCGGCTCGGCGAGTCCGACACCGAGGAAGGACAGCGTGGCCTCGGCCGCGATGTAGCCGCCGAGTGCGATGGTCGCGACGACGATGATCGGCGCGAGCGCGTTGGGCAGGACGTGCTTGGTCAGGATGCGGGTGGTCGAGGCGCCGAGCGCCTTGGCGGCCACCACGTAGTCGGCCTGCTTGATGGTGATCACCGAGCCGCGGGCGACTCGGGCGATCTGGGTCCAGCCGAGGAACGCCAGCGCCAGGATGACGACCCAGACGGACCGCTTCTCGAAGCTGGTGAGGACCACCAGGGCGCCGAGCATGAACGGGATGCCCATGAAGACGTCGGTGATCCGGGACAGCAGGTTGTCGAGCCAGCCGCCGAAGTAGCCGGCGATCATGCCCACGAAGGTGCCGAGGACGGTGACCAGGATGGTCACGCCGACGCCGACGAGGATGGACGCACGCGCACCGTAGAGGACGCGGGCGTAGATCGAGCGGCCCTGACCGTCGTACCCGAGCCAGTCGGCCGCGAAGAAGTGGCTCCAGTTCGGCCCCTGGAGGAAGTGGTTGGCCAGGTCGCCGTCGCGCGGCGACGCGCTGGTGAACAGGCCGGGCCAGGCCGATATGACGATCAGCGCCAGGATCAGGACACCCGAGATCAGGAACAGCGGGTTGCGGCGCAGATCGTGCCAGGCGTCGGACCAGAGGCTGCGCGCCTTCGCCGGAGCCGGGCCTGCCTCGGCCACGAGGGCGGTGTCGGGAGCGCTCGCGGTGATGACCTGCTCGGAGGTCTTCGCGGTCTCTGCGATCTTCTCAGGCATACCGGATCCTCGGGTCCAGGACCGCGTACAGCAGGTCGACGAGCAGGCTGGCGAGCAGGTAGACGAGGACGATCAGCGAGGCGATGCCCACGACCGTGGCACCTTCACGGCGGATCAGCGCCTGGAAGATGGCGTATCCGACGCCCTGCACGTTGAAGATGCCCTCGGTGACGATGGCGCCCGTCATCAGGTTGCCGATGTCGGTGCCGAGGAAAGTGACCACCGGGACAAGGGAGTTGCGCATCAGGTGGACGCCGACGATCCGGCGGCGCGGCAGGCCCTTGGCCACCGCCGTACGCATGTAGTCGGCGCGCAGGTTCTCCGCCATCGACGTACGGGTCAGCCGGGCCACGTACGCGAGGGAGAGCGAGCCGAGGACGATGGCCGGCAGGAACAGATCCCCGAAGCTCTCGGAGTCCTGCACGGTCGGCGTGGTGAGCCCCCACTGGAAGGCGAACAGGTACTGCATCAGGTAACCCAGCACGAAGGAGGGCATCGAGATGAGCACGAGGGTGAGGGTCAGCAGGCCCCGGTCCCGGACGGACTCGGGCTTGAGACCTGCGATGATCCCGAGACCGATGCCGACGATCACCGTGAAGGTGAACGCGAAGAGCGTCAGCCGGATGGTGACCGGGAACGCCTGCGCGATGACGTCGGCGATGGGGCGCTGGCTGGCGATCTCCGTGCCGAAGTCACCGGTCACCAGATTGCCCAGATAGTGCAGATACTGCTGCCAGAGCGGCAGATCGAGACCGAGATCGTGCCTGATGGACGCGACGACGGTCGGGTCGAACGCCTGGTCTCCCATGAGCGCTCTGACGGGGTCGCCGGGCAGCGCGAACATCATGGCAAAGATCAACAAAGTAGACCCGATGAACACCGGGATCATCTGGAGCAGTCGTCGTGCGACGTAGCGCCCCATGGGTGCCTCCGTGAGGGGTTAACAGCGGTACGGAGGCTGCCTGTGACGACAGCCTCCGGACCACCGCCGCCGCCGGATCATGACCGACGGCGGCGGATGACGGCCGAGTGGGGGATGAGGCCCGCAGGCGCTACTTGACGGTGACGCCGGTCAGCTCGAGGTCGCCGTGGAAGTCCACCGCGACGTTGCTGACGGACTTACCGTGGCCACCGTTGATGCGGTAGTACCACAGCGGGATCGCCGGCATCTTCTCGAGCAGCTTCTTCTCGACCTCCTGGTAGGCCTTCACAGACTCTTCCAGGGACGCCGCCTTGTCGCCCTTCGCCATCGCCGCATCGATCTCCTTGTCGGAGAAACGACCGTTGTTGGACTCGGCGCTGGAGTGGTACAGCTCCTTGAGGAAGTTCACGTTGACCGGGTAGTCGGCCACCCAGCCACCGCGGTACATCGACTTCACCTGGTTGTTGTCACGGGCCTCGAGGTCCGTGGGGAAGTCCGGCTTCGGGTCGCCGACGCAGTCGACATCCGTGGCCTTGCGGATGGACTCGCAGACCGCGGTCACCCACTCCTTGTGGCCGCCGTCGCTGTTGTACTGGATGAACAGCTTGTTCTCAGGGACGCCGCCGCCGTCCTTGATCAGCTTCTTGGCCTTCGCCGGGTTGTACGTGAAGACGTCCGTGCCCAGGTCCTGGTTGCCCTTGACCTGCGGCGGCGTGAAGCTCGTCGCGGGGGTACGGGTGTTGTTCAGGACGGTCTTGGTGATCGTGTCACGGTCGATCGCCATGGACAGACCCTGGATGACCTTGGGGTCGATGTCCTTGAACGTCTTGCTGTAGAACGCCGGGACCAGAGACTGGATGGCCGCGTAGGGCTGCTCGATCGCGCCGTCGCCCAGGTCCTGCTTGTACTTCGGCAGGTCCGTCGGGCCGACCTGGCGGATGATGTCCAGGTTGCCGGAGACGACGTCCTGGTACGCGGCCTCGACGGTCGCGTAGTTCTTGAACTGGATGCCCTTGTTCTGCGCCTTGTTGGGGCCCTGGTAGTCAGGGTTGGCCGCAACCTGGATCAGCTTCTTGTGGGTCCACTTCTCGAACTTGTACGGACCGTTGCCGATCGGCTTCTGGCCGAACGCCTTCGGGTCGTCGTAGAAGACCTTCGGCAGCGGCGCGAACGTCGCATAACCGAGCTTGTAGTTGAAGTACGGAACCTTGTCCGTCAGCTCGATCGTGAAGGTGGTGTCGTCCACGACCTTCAGACCGGACATCTTGTCGGCCTTCGGCTCACCCTTCTCGGGGTGCACGTCCGCGTAGCCGGCGATGTCGGAGAACCAGAAGCTGTTCTGCTGGTTGTTCTTGATGTTGGCGTACCAGTTCCAGGCGTCCACGTAGGACTGCGCGGTGACGGCCTCGCCGTTGTGGAACTTCCAGCCCGACTTGAGCTTCACGGTCCAGGTCTTGGAGTCCTTGGTCTCCACCGACTCGGCGTTCGTGTAGACGATGTTGCCCTTGGCGTCGAAGTCCAGCAGCTGGGTGAAGAGCGACTGAATGACGTACGAGCCGAGGCTCTCGTTGGTGTCGGCCGGGATCAGCGGCTTCTGCGGCTCGCCGACATCGATCGAGACGTAACCTGCGGGCTTGCCCGCCGGGTTCTTCTTGCCCTCTTCGCCACCGCCGCTGCCACAGGCAGTGGCCGCCAGGGCGACAACAATCGCACCCGCGACCCACTTGGCGCTCTTGGCACCACGCATGGGTTCCTCCTCATGAGTCCACTTGTCACTACAAGAAGGGCACCGTTCTACGCGCGCTGACACCCCTGACAGCGGGCTCGTCAAGTACCCCGAGTGTGCTCGTGAGTCGGCGCTCCCCACAGCGCTTGACCCATTGACCCGAGCTCAATGGAGCCAACTATTAAGTAGGTCAGGGCTGTAAACCACACTTAAAGGGTCTCGTTTTGACAACATCAGAGCGGCCCTCCAGCCCGAAATCCGGACAAAGCGATCACAGACAGACACCCGCGAAACGGACCGTTAACACATGTTCCGGAGAGCGATGCTCGATATCCGGACACCCGGGCCCCGAAAACAAGTTGACGAACGGCCCGGCCCCCCACAGTGTCTGCGGGGGGCCGGGCCGTCTGGAGAGCCTGTTGTCCGGGCTCTGACGATACGTCAGTTGCGCTTGGCGCGGGAGGCGGTGCGACCGCGCTCCTTCTGGTCCAGAACGACCTTGCGAATGCGGACCGTCTCCGGGGTCACCTCGATGCACTCGTCGTCACGGCAGAACTCCAGGGACTGCTCCAGCGACAGCTTGCGCGGCGGCACCACGTTCTCCGTGGTGTCCGCGGACGCGGCACGCATGTTGGTGAGCTTCTTCTCCTTGGTGATGTTCACGTCCATGTCGTCGGAGCGCGAGTTCTCACCGATGATCATGCCCTCGTAGACCTCGGTGCCGGGCTCGACGAAGATGACGCCCCGCTCCTGGAGGTTGATCATCGCGAACGGCGTCACGGAACCGGAGCGGTCGGCGACGAGCGAGCCGTTGTTACGGGTGCGCAGCTCGCCGAACCACGGCTCGTGGCCCTCGAAGATGGAATGCGCGATACCGGTGCCGCGGGTCTGCGTCAGGAACTCCGTACGGAATCCGATGAGGCCGCGCGACGGCACGATCCACTCCATGCGGATCCAGCCGGAGCCGTGGTTGGTCATCGTCTCCATACGGCCCTTGCGGGTCGCCATCAGCTGCGTGATGGCACCGAGGTGCTCCTCGGGAGAGTCGATGGTCATGCGCTCGATCGGCTCGTGCAGCTTGCCGTCGACCTGCTTGGTGACCACCTCGGGCTTGCCGACCGTCAGCTCGAATCCTTCACGGCGCATCTGCTCGACGAGGATGGCGAGAGCCAGCTCACCGCGGCCCTGCACCTCCCAGGCGTCGGGACGCTCGGTGGGCAGCACGCGCAGCGACACGTTACCGACGAGCTCGCGGTCCAGGCGGTCCTTCACCAGGCGGGCGGTGACCTTGTGGCCCTTGCCGCCCTTACCGACCAGCGGCGAGGTGTTCGTACCGATGGTCATCGAGATCGCGGGCTCGTCCACCGTGATGAGCGGGAGCGCGATCGGGTTCTCGGGGTCGGCGAGGGTCTCGCCGATCATGATCTCCGGGATACCGGCGATGGCGCAGATGTCGCCCGGGCCCGCCTTCTCGGCCGGCCTGCGGGTGAGCGCCTCGGTCATCATCAGCTCGGTGATGCGGACGTTGGAGATCGTGCCGTCACGCTTGATCCACGCGACGGTCTGGCCCTTCTTCAGCTCACCCTGCTCGACACGGCAGAGCGCGATACGGCCGAGGAAGTTGTCGGCGTCCAGGTTGGTGACGTGGGCCTGGAGCGGTGCGGACTCGTCGTACTCGGGGGCCGGGACGTGCGCGAGGATCGTGGAGAAGAACGGCTCCAGGCTGTCGCTGTCCGCCGGGACGGTGCCGTCCTCCGGCTTGGTCAGCGAGGCGACGCCGTCGCGGGCGCACGCGTAGACGATCGGGAACTCGATCTGCTCCTCGGTGGCGTCCAGATCCAGGAAGAGGTCGTACGTCTCGTCGACGACCTCGGCGATGCGGGAGTCGGGACGGTCCGTCTTGTTGATGCACAGGATGACCGGCATCTTGGCCTGGAGGGCCTTGCGGAGCACGAAGCGGGTCTGCGGGAGCGGGCCCTCGGAGGCGTCCACGAGCAGCACGACCGCGTCGACCATCGACAGACCGCGCTCGACCTCGCCACCGAAGTCGGCGTGGCCGGGGGTGTCGATGATGTTGATCGTGATCGGGTCCCCGCCGTCCTTCGGGTGGTACTTCACCGCGGTGTTCTTGGCGAGGATCGTGATGCCCTTCTCACGCTCCAGGTCGTTCGAGTCCATCATCCGGTCGTCGAGGTGCTCGGCGGCGTGCGCGGCGAACGCACCGGCCTGCTTCAGCATGGCGTCGACCAGGGTGGTCTTGCCGTGGTCGACGTGGGCGACGATGGCGACGTTACGGATGTCGTGGCGCGTGGGCATGCTGGCTGGCGCTTCTCTCGATCGTGGGATAAGGCGTCTGACGGTCCGCCCCGCCGGGCTGACACGCCACGGCTAGTCCTATGGTACGGGTCCCGCCGGGTGACCGGCGGCCCGGAACGATGGGGGAAGGGGCGAACGAGGCGCGGATCACGCCGGAGGGCGGCGCCCGGAAAGTGGGGGGACGAGCGGCCGCGGGGTGGACGAGCGGCGGCCGGCGCACGGGCCGAGCGGGGTATGCGCGGGGCCTGCGCGAGGTACGGGGGGCACGCGCCGGCCAGGAGAAGGAGCTGGGTCGAGGGTCGGCACGAGCTTGCCCGCCGGCGATGCCGACGGGCAAGCGACTTGAGCCAGTTCTGAGGTTGTGACCTGCTATTTCTCCTCGGTGATCCGGTTCTGGCCGGCATTGGCCCTGGCCTTCGCCTTTGCCTTCGCCTGGGGCTTCTTGAAGCCGATGTCCTGGTACTGGGGGGTCCCGAAGCCGAAGGCACCGGCATTGACCACCCGGGGCACCGCCGCGACCAGCTCGGGGCGCTGGTAGAGCGGGATGGACCCGGCAGCGGCCCAGATCCGGGCATCGGCCCGGCGTACCAGGTCACGGGCGTCGTCCTCGTCCAGTTCGCCGGCCGCCTGATCGAAGAGCTGGTCGATGTAGTCCGTACCGACCCGGGTGTAGTTCTGCTCGACCAGCAGCGAGCCGTCCGATGCGGGCCGGGGCTTGGCGTAGATCGGCCGGGCGTCCGTCGCCGGGTAGGCGGTGGCGGGCCAGGAGTACAGCGCCAGGTCGTATTCACCGGACGCGATGTGGTCCTTGAAGTAGCTTTCGTCGGCGACATTGGTGATCTCGGTGCGCACGCCGATCCGGTCGAGCATCCGCGCGATCCTGCCGCCGACCGCACGCAGGGTCTGCGAGCCGGGCCCCGACGGGAGCACGAAACGCAGGGACAGCGGCTTGCCGTTCTTGCCGAGCGCCCCGCCGACCGGGGCGGGCTTGGGCGCCGCGCTGCCGGGCGCGGCCGACCTGGGCGTCGCGCTGCCCGGCGAGGCGGACATGAGCCCAGCATCGCCGGGGGCGCCGGGCTGGGGCGCCACGCTGCCGGGCGCGGCAGGCTGGGGCGCAGCATCGCCGGGCACGCCGGGCTGGGGCGCCACGCTGCCGGGAGCGGCAGGCTGGGGCGCAGCGGGCTGGGGAGCACTGCTCCCGGGCGGGACGGACATGGGTGCAGCACTGCCGGGCGCGGCGGGCTGAGGCGCAGCGCTGCCGGGAGGGGCGTACGCACCGGCCATGCCGTCCCGGTGCTCGGGGATCTTGGCGCCCCGCGCCGGGGCCGCGGCGCCGCCGAGCAAGGCGGCCTGACGCTGGACGGCGAGGCTCTGGAAGGCGGCGCCGGGTGCGGCCGCGAGGATGTGCGTACTGCTGGAGTCGCTGCCGCGGCCTTCGGGCTTGTCGTCGCCGACGATGTACAGCCCTTCGTCGGATGCGGTGTCCTCCGGCTTGTCGTCCGCCTTCTCGGCCCCGGCCTCGCCACCCGCCTTGGCGGGCGCGGACTTCTTGAGCGCCCCGACGGGCTTCCAGCCCGCGTCGGCCAGCAGCGCCAGGGCCTCTTTCGTGTTCTGCTCCCCGAGCGCCCCGCTGTTGTCGGCGTACGCATGCTGCCCGGCCAGTGCCAGATGGCTCCCGGGCGGCTCGGCGGGCAGGCCCAGCGGCGCCAGGACGTTCTCGGCCAGCGCCTTGCGGTCCAGCGCCCGGGCCACCGCCCGGCGCACCCGCTCGTCGGCGAGCGGCCCGGACTCGCCGTTCAGCGCGAGCTGGGTGTACGCGGGCTCCAGCGACTTGCGGACCACGAACCTGCGCAGCGCCTTCTGCTCCGTGCCGTATTCCTGCTGTGCCTCCGCGAGCTGCTCGCGGACCTGCCGTGCGGCTTCGGCCGTCAGGGAGCCGTCGGCCAGTGCACGCGACTCGAGCGCCTCGGCCGCTGCCTGGTCCGAACCGGGGCCGTGGGCGGCCGGGCGGCCGCTCGAACCGGCGTCGCGCCGGGCCATGGAGATACGTTCTGCCGCGGACCGGTCGATCTCGGCGAGGTCGAGCTTGCCCTCGGTGAGCGCGGCGAGGCGCTTGTCGCGGGGTACCGCGGTCAGCACCAGGCGTTCCAGCTTGGCCTGCCGGCCCCACCAGCGCGGGTTGCGTACGAGGGTGGTCGTGCCCGCCGCACGGTCGATCGACGACACCCGGAAGGGACCGGCCATCGTCTTGAGCCTGCCGCGGGCTCCGTCGTTGAACGCGGCCGGGCTGCCGGTCACCTCCTTGGGGTAGAGCGGTGTGAACAGGGACTGCCAGTCCGCGTAGGGCCTGGTGAAGGTGACCTTGACCTCAAGGTCGTTGGCGCCGCGTTCGATCTTCGCGATCCGCTCGTAGCCGGCATTGCGCGCCGTCCAGTACGAGGAGTCCTTGCCACTGAGGGCCCGCCACTGCGAGACGAAGTCCGGCGCGCCGATCTCACGGCCGTCGCTCCACACCGCCTGCTGGTTGAGCTTGTAGAGCACGACCTGCTGGGGCTCGCGTTCGACGACCTTCGCCGATTCGAGGAAGTCGGGATTGCGCTGCGGGCGGCCCTGATCGTCGAGTGTGAACAGGGTGGGCAGGACGGCTCCCGCGATGCGGCTCGTGGTGGCGTCGGCATCGGCCTGGAAGGCGTTGAGGGTGACCGGCGTCGTGTCGACCGCCCAGCGCAGCGTGCCGCCGTCGGCGATCATGTCCCGCCCGGTGGCGGCGATGTCCTGGGCCGCGGCCTTGGCATCGCTCCCGTCGTCACCGGTGCTGCAGCCTGCCAGGGCGGGCAGGGCGAGCACTCCGCCGGCGAGCAGTGCGACGGAGCGGAGCGTTCGGGAGCATGTCCTCCCGCGTGGCGCATCGACCTGGGACATGACTCGCACCTCTTTGTCCGTTTTCATCGAATTTGGAGATGATCACACTGATTTCCCTTCACTGAAACGGACCGAATCCGGAAGTCGACGCAGACACGGCGATCCCGGCCGGAAGGTCACCCACGCGGTCCAACCGTGAATCCCGCATACCGCCGACTAACAGGACAAAATGGTGGGTGAAACAAACGACCACGAGGGGCGCACCGACGTCCCATGCGCCGGGAATCCCTGCACATCCCTTCACAAGCGGGGATGTGACGCGCGACACTCGCAGGCGCATGAGCGATGCCACCGCACCCTGCGGAAGTGAGGGCAAGTCATGTCCCAGCAGGAAGATCTGTCGGCGATGCAGCACCGCATCGACGAGCTCGTCCGACGTGTCGGACAGTTGGAGCAGACCGTCGATCAGCTGCGCGGAACCGGCCCGGCCGCCACGCCTGCGCCGAAGCCGCCGGGCCGCCCGGACCTGGTCACCATCCCCGACACCCCGTACGACAACGCGCTGTGGACGGACTCGGACGACGAGGGGCTGGGTGCTCGCGACCGGCACGCGCCCTGACCTGCTCGTACGCAGGCCTCAGCTCGCACCCGATACCACTCCACTCGGAGTCTTCGTTGGCCACAGGCACTGAACCACCACAAATCAATACCGGCGTGCACTCCGTCACGCGCGCCACCGTCGGCCCCCGTCATCTTCGGACGGACCGCTGGTGGCTCGCGCCGGCCCTGACCGCCGCCGGGTTGCTCGCCTTCATCGTCTACTCGACCTGGCGCGCGTTCTCCAACGCCGACTACTACGCGGCCCCGTACGTCTCGCCGTTCTACTCGCCCTGTCTCGCAGAGAACTGCGTGCCGATGCGGGACGGCCCCAACTGGGAGATCTTCGGCACCTGGTGGGGCCTGTCCCCCGCCCTGCTCATCCTGATCTTCCCTCTCGGCTTCCGGCTGACCTGCTACTACTACCGCAAGGCCTACTACCGGGGCTTCTGGGCCTCGCCCCCGGCCTGCGCGGTCGCCGAACCGCACAAGACGTACACCGGTGAGACCCGCTTCCCGCTGATCCTGCAGAACATCCACCGGTACTTCTTCTACGCCGCCCTCCCGGTCGCCGGGATCCTCACGTACGACACGGTGCTCGCCTTCCGCGACGAGCACTACGAGTGGGGCCACATGGGCCTCGGCACCCTCGTCTTCCTGGTCAACATCGTGCTGATCTGGGCGTACACCCTCTCCTGCCACTCCTGCCGGCACATCATCGGCGGCCGGCTGCGGCACTTCTCCAGACACCCGGTGCGTTACCGCCTGTGGGGCTGGGTCGGAAAGCTGAATGAGCGTCACATGGTGCTGGCATGGACCTCGTTGATCAGCGTCGCGCTCGCCGACTTCTACGTCTATCTCGTCGCCTCCGGTGCCTTCGACGATCCGCGGCTGTTCTAGAGGGAAGGTGCCTGATGACTCAGCTCGAACGGCAACAGTGGGACGTCGTGGTGGTGGGCGCGGGAGGCGCCGGCCTGCGGGCCGCCATCGAGGCGCGCGAGCGGGGCGCCCGTACGGCGGTGATCTGCAAGTCGCTCTTCGGCAAGGCCCACACGGTGATGGCCGAAGGCGGCATCGCCGCCTCTATGGGCAATGTGAACGCCGGCGACAACTGGCAGGTCCACTTCCGCGACACCATGCGCGGAGGGAAGTTCCTCAACCAGTGGCGGATGGCCGAGCTGCACGCCCGAGAGGCCCCGGACCGGGTCTGGGAGCTGGAGACCTGGGGCGCGCTCTTCGACCGGACGAAGGACGGGAAGATCTCCCAGCGCAATTTCGGCGGCCATGAGTACCCGCGGCTCGCCCATGTCGGCGACCGGACCGGTCTGGAGCTGATCCGCACCCTCCAGCAGAAGATCGTCTCGCTCCAGCAGGAGGACAAGGAGGAGTTCGGGGAGTACGAGGCCCGGCTCAAGGTCTTCCAGGAGTGCACGGTCACCCGTGTGATGAAGGACGGGGAGAGGGTATCGGGCGCCTTCTGCTACGAGCGCGAGTCCGGGCGCTTCTTCGTCCTCGAAGCACCGTCCGTGGTGCTGGCCACCGGCGGCATCGGCAAGTCCTTCAAGGTGACGTCGAACTCCTGGGAGTACACCGGGGACGGCCAGGCGTTGGCGCTGCTGGCGGGCGCGCCGCTGGTCAACATGGAGTTCGTGCAGTTCCATCCGACCGGGATGGTCTGGCCGCCGTCGGTGAAGGGGATCCTCGTCACCGAATCGGTACGCGGCGACGGCGGGGTGCTGCGCAACTCCGAGGGCAAGCGGTTCATGTTCGACTACATCCCGGACGTGTTCAAGGAGAAGTACGCGCAGTCGGAGGAGGAGGGCGACCGCTGGTACGAGGACCCGGACAACAACCGGCGTCCCCCCGAGCTGCTGCCGCGCGACGAGGTGGCCCGTGCGATCAACTCCGAGGTCAAGGCGGGCCGCGGCTCACCGCACGGCGGGGTGTTCCTGGATGTCTCCACCCGTATGCCGGCCGAGGTCATCCGGCGCCGGCTGCCGTCGATGTACCACCAGTTCAAGGAGCTGGCTGATGTCGACATCACGGCCGAGGCGATGGAGGTCGGACCCACCTGTCACTACGTGATGGGCGGTATCGCCGTCGAGTCGGACACCGCGGCCGCCGTCGGCGTACCGGGCCTGTTCGCGGCCGGCGAGGTCGCGGGCGGTATGCACGGCTCCAACCGGCTGGGCGGCAACTCCCTGTCCGACCTGCTGGTCTTCGGCCGGCGGGCGGGGCTGCACGCGTCCGAGTACGCCGAGCGGCTCGACGAGCGGCCGGCGGTGGACGAGGCCCAGATCGACGCGGCGGCCGCCGAGGCGCTGCGCCCGTTCAGCGCCGAGGGGCCCGAGGCCGGGGCCGCGCCGGAGAACCCGTACACGCTCCATCAGGAGCTGCAGCAGACGATGAACGACCTCGTCGGCATCATCCGCCGCGCGGGCGAGATGGAGCACGCCCTGGAGAAGCTGGCCGAGCTGCGGGTGCGGGCGAGGCGGGCGGGGGTCGAGGGGCACCGGCAGTTCAACCCCGGCTGGCACCTGGCCCTGGACCTGCGGAACATGCTGCTGGTCAGCGAGTGCATCGCGCGGGCGGCGCTGGAGCGTGCGGAGAGCCGCGGCGGCCACACCCGCGAGGACTGTCCCACGATGGAGCGCTCGTGGCGGCGGGTCAATCTGCTGTGCCGACTGGCCGGTCCCAGCAGTGGTGCGGCGGCCGCCGAGCCCGCCCCCGGCTTCGCCCTGGGGGATCCCCGCGGACAGATCGATCTCGTCCGGACGACGACCGAGCCCATCCGTCCCGACCTGCTCGCCCTCTTCGAGAAGGAGGAGCTGGTCAAGTACCTCGCCGAAGAGGAGCTCTACGAGTGAGTTCGACTGCTGCCACGCAATACGTGGCCAACTTCCGGGTGTGGCGGGGCGACCAGGACGGCGGGGCGCTCGAGAACTTCGACGTCGAGGTGCACGAGGGAGAGGTCGTCCTCGACATCATCCACCGGCTCCAGGCGACCCAGGCGCCCGATCTGGCGGTCCGCTGGAACTGCAAGGCGGGCAAGTGCGGTTCGTGCAGCGCGGAGATCAACGGCAGGCCACGCCTGTTGTGCATGACCCGGATGTCGGTCTTCTCCCGCGACGAGACGATCACGATCACACCCCTGCGCGCCTTCCCGGTGGTACGGGACCTGGTGACGGACGTGTCCTTCAACTATGCGAAGGCCAGGGAGATCCCGGCGTTCGTACCGCCGCCGGGGCTGGCCGCCGGCGAGTACCGGATGCAGCAGATGGACGTGGACCGCTCGCAGGAGTTCCGCAAGTGCATCGAGTGCTTCCTGTGCCAGGACACCTGCCATGTGGTGCGCGACCACGAGGAGAACAAGGAGGCGTTCGCGGGCCCGCGGTTCCTGATGCGGGTCGCCGAACTGGACATGCACCCTCTGGACGCGGCGTCCGAGACGGGTCTGGACCGCAAGAAGGCGGCCCAGGACGAACACGGGCTGGGGTACTGCAACATCACCAAGTGCTGCACGGAGGTGTGCCCCGAGGAGATCAAGATCACGGACAATGCGCTGATCCCGCTGAAGGAGCGGGCGGTCGACCGCAAGTACGACCCTCTGGTGTGGCTGGGCAACAAGATCAAACGGCGCGGGGAGTGATCGCTCGAGGCTGTCGGCAGCCGGTACGTCGACCATCCGGAGCAGGCACTCCTCCGCGCCTCTAGCGCTCGCCCCAGCCCTCGCGGTACGCGGCCCAGTCCTTGTCCTGTGCCGCGAAGTCCACGTACAGCGCGACCCCGAAACGTTTCCGGTCGCGGTCGGTGCGGCCCAGGCCCAGCCGGGTTCCGCGGACCGCGGCCGGGACGGTCTCCGCGTTCTCGTGGTGGCCGAGGTCGTCCTCGTGGAAGAACGGCAGCCCCATCAGCAGATCGGTGTCCTCGGGAGTGACTTCCAGGGCGAGCGAGGTCTGCTGGGCGACATAGCCGCCGTACAGTCCCTCCAGCGGCATCCACGTGTCGTACGACATGACGGCGATCTGGTCGACCCGGCGGGCCACCTCGCCGAAGAACTCCTGCGACCACCACTTCTGACTGCCGGTGAGCGCACCGTTCACGCTGTGGGCGGCCGGCAGCGGGTCTATCTGGTGGGCGGCGACGGAGAGCGGGGCCTTGCGCGCCCGCGTCAGCTCGCCCAAGTCGTCGAGCAGCGACAGATAGTCGCGGTCGCCGGAGTGCAGCGGCTCCAGGTCGAAGTGGACACCGTCGAAGCCGGCATCCAGGATCTGCCGGGTGGATCGCACCACCGCGGCTCTGGACCCGGCCCTCTCCAGACGCAGCCCGTCGGGCCCTTCGGTGGCCAGCACATCACCGAGCCAGGCCTGCACCCGGATGCCCGGAATCTCGCGGTGGACGGAATCGATCAGCCACCGCGCGCGGGGGTAGCGGTCGGCGGGCAGGGTGCCGTCGTGCTCCAGCGGACCCGCATGCACATAGAGGTCACGGATGCCGGTCCCCCGGACGCGCTCGGCGAACGCGGCGAGATCGGCGTCCTTCTTACGGCCGTCCACCCAGGCGTGGCCGAGCCAGATCGCGTCCTGTCCGCGGGTGCGGGTGCCGTCCTGGATCTCGCCCGCGTAGTTGACGCGCAGGGCGAGAGCGGCGCCCGCGATCGGTACGAGGACGACGAGCGCCAGCACGAGGGCGATCCGCCGCGGCCATTTCAGACGGGTGCTTCGCCATCCCCGTACAAACACACGCACGACCCGCGTCCGGCTCAGAGCCCTCAGGCGCACCCGCGTCCCCACCCCGTTTTCTGTCCCCATGCGCCGCAAGCCTAGCCATGGTCCCGCCCCCCGTTCCGGCCGGTCGTCCGGTCGCGGCCGCACAACACCGGGCATAGCCTCCCGAATGTGACACGAAGAGCCACCCGGCCCGTCCTTGCCCTGCTGGTGGCGGCGTGGTGGCTGGTGGTGCCCGCCGCGCCGGGCGCACGCGCCGAGGAACCTGTGGTCCTGTCCCACGAGGGGCCGGCCACCGGCCTCGCCGACCGGACGAACGAGACAGCCCGGAAGACCGGACCCGGCCGCAGCGACGTACTGCTGTCGACCGCCGCCCACGACCGGCAGGACACCTGCTCCGTCGACGCCTGCACCCGGCCGACCGACGCCCGGCTCCCCGCTGTCCTGGTCGCCGTCGCAGACGCCGACCAGGACGTGGAACCTGCGCTGCGCGAGAACGACCGGACCGGCGCGGCGATCGGGGCGACGGACGGATGCACCGCCTTACTGTCCGGCCGTCCGGCACCCCCGGTCGCCATCACGCCGGGCGCAGCGGATCCGGGGGCGGACACCGGCGCGGGCACGGGGGCGGCCGATCTGGTGCTGCCGGTCGCTTTGGTGGCCGGAGCCGGGGCGGTCGCCGCGTACGCATTCGTCAAACGCAGACGGAGAACCGCGACCCGCACCACTCCGCAGGGTGGTCAGGAAGGC
Organism: Streptomyces sp. NPDC002889; assembly: GCF_042888425.1. Taxonomy (NCBI): domain Bacteria; kingdom Bacillati; phylum Actinomycetota; class Actinomycetes; order Kitasatosporales; family Streptomycetaceae; genus Streptomyces; species Streptomyces sp. NPDC002889. Next base: position 126,475 of record NZ_JBIAPT010000013.1, on the reverse strand, counting down.
TGGGGCACGCCGGAGCAGCAGACCCCGCTGCCGGAGCTCGACGCCCGGGCCAAGCAGGCACTGGTGGACACCGATGACGCGGTGAGCACCAGCGAGGAGGAACTCTCGGTCGTCGCCGCCCGGTTCGGGGCGGCGACAGGACCGTTCACCGAGGCGGTGGCAGAGGCGAAGAGCGAACTGAGCTCAGCGTTCAGGTTGCGTCAGCAGTTCGGCGACGCGGATCCGGAGGACGATGCCGGCCGCCGCCGGATGCTCGACGAGATCATCGCCCGCTGCGCGGCGGCCGATCGCCGCCTCGACGCGGCGTCCGAGGACTTCGACCGGCTGCGGGAACCGGAGCGCAACGCGCCACAGGCGCTCGCCGCCGCCGACGAGGCCTTCCATGACGCCCACGGCCGCCTCGTCAGCGCGGAGGCAATGCTCCGGGTGATGCGCGAGCGCTATGCGGCGTCCGCGTCCGCCCCGGTCCAGGGCAGCGTGGGACAGGCCAAGGAACGTCTGGACTTCGCGGCGAACAGCCTGACCCAGGCCTTGCGGGCGGTGGAGGGCGCGGACCACGGCGCGGCTGCGGTGCAGGTACGGGCGGCGGAGGGAGCCGTCGCCCAGGCGAGGCAGCTCATCGAGGCCGTCGACCGGCGTGCACAGGAGCTCGCCGAGGCGGCGGGAAAGCTGCCCGGCGCGCTCGTCGAGACCCACACGGACCTGGCCGAGGCGCGCGCACTGCTGGAGGGGACGCAGGAGGAGGCGTCGACGGCCGGGCTGCGGGGACGCATCGCCAACGCCGAGACGGTGGCCGCGGAGGTACGCAGGGAGGTGGAGGCGGGGCCGTACGACCCGATCGGCGCACTGCGGCGGGTGGAAGAGGCGGACGCTGCGCTCGACGAGTCCCTGACGGGTGGGAGGGAGAGCGAGCAGGGGACGCGGCGTGCGCGGACCCTGCTGGAGCGGACGATGCTCGTGGCGCGTTCCGGCGTCGGGGCGGCCGCCGACTACATCACGACGCATCGGGGCGCGGTCGGCAGCGAAGCGCGCACACGCCTGTCGGAGGCACAGCGCCGGCTGGAGGGGGCGCGAGCACTGGCCGGTGTGGAGGAGGGGCCGGGCGGGGGCGAGGCGGACGCCGGGGATCCGCGGGGCGCACTGGCCGAGGCGCAGCAGGCGGACGTGCTGGCCCAGCAGGCGCAGAGGCTGGCCGAAGAGGATGTGCGCGGCTACGGGAACCCGTTCGGCCCGGGCGGTGTACAAGGAGCAGGAAGCGCGGGGGGTGGGCTCGGGGGCGCGGTGCTCGGCGGGATCATCCTCGGCGGACTGTTCGGCAACGGGGGGAGGAGCGGGGGCCATGACGGCGGTTTCGGCGGGGGCGATTCTGCGGGTTTCGGGGGGATGGGGGGCGGCGACTTCGGCGGGGGCGGTCCCGGCAGCTTCGGCGGCAGCGGCACGCGCCGCCGAAGGGTCGGTGACCGCTTCCGAGCCGACTCCTGAGCGGGAGTGCCCGGCCCCTGGGACATCCCCGAAGCGGCGACCGGCCCCCTTGCGGCCGGTCCTCGGCCGACGGGCGCTGCCCGGCCGGGCACATGGCCCGGACCGACGGCTCCCGCCCTACCCGACCCGGCGGCCGGACCGGCACCGCGGCGGGCGCACGTCAAATCGGCCGACGCATGCCAACCGGTCGGCGCATGCCGCCGGGCCGGTTCCCGTTCGGTCAGAACATGCTGAGCAACTGCTCGACGGTCGGCTCGGACGCCGATCCCTCGTCGGGCAGGGCGAGTTCGAACCACACGGTCTTGCCGCGCGGGGTACGGCGGGAGCCCCAGGCCGCGCTCAGCAGGCCGACCAGCTGCAGTCCCCGGCCGCCCTCGTCGGTCTCGCGCGCCCGGCGCCGGCGCGGCTGGACCAGTCCGGCGTCCCACACCTCGCACACCAGGGTCCGGTCACGCAGCAGGCGCAGCCTGATCTCCCCCTCGCCGTACCGCAGGGCGTTGGTGACCAGTTCACTGACGAGCAACTCGACGGTGTCCACCAGCGCCTCGAGACCCCAGGTGAGCAGTTGCGCGCGGGCCAACTCCCGGGCCCTGCCCACCGAACGCGGCTCGCGGGGCAGCTGCCAGTCGCCGACGGCGTCCGCGGGCAACCCTTGTATCCGGGCCATCAGCAGCGCGATGTCGTCCTCGCCGTGCGCGGTGTCGAGAGAGGTCAGCACATGGTCACAGACGTCCTCCAGCGGGCGTACGGGGTCGGTGAGCGCCGTGCGGAAGGCGCGCAGCCCCTCGTCGAGCGGATGGTCGCGGGATTCGACGAGCCCGTCCGTGTAGAGGGCGAGGAGGGAGCCTTCGGGGAGTTCGACCTCCACCTCCTCGAAGGGCTCGCCGCCCACGCCGAGCGGCATCCCCGGCGGCACGTCCAGCAGCAGTGCCTCCTCACCCGGTTCGACGAGGACGGGCGGCAGATGGCCCGCGTTGGCGAAGGTGCAGCGGCGGGTGACCGGGTCGTAGACCGCGTAGACACAGGTGGCGAGATAGACCTCCGAGAGGTCCGCCTCGCGCGACTTGTGGGCGACCCGGGACGGTACCTGGGTCCCTCCCGCGGAGCGACCGTTCTGCGAGGGACTGCCCAGCCCGCGGGCGATCTCGTCGAGCGCGGAGAGCACCTCTGCCGGCTCCAGGTCCAACAGCGCCAAGGTTCGTACGGCCGTACGGAGTTCACCCATGGCGACCGCGGCGCGCAATCCACGGCCCATCACGTCGCCGACGACCAACGCGGTGCGATGACCGGGGAGTTCGATGACGTCGAACCAGTCACCGCCCACCTCGGTGGTGGTGGTGCCGGGCAGATAGCGGCAGGCGATGTCGAGACCGGCGGCCTCGGGGTCGCCGGGGGGCAGCAGGCTGCGCTGGAGGATCAGAGCGCGCTGGTGTTCCCTGCGGTACAGGCGGGCGTTGTCGATACAGACCGCCGCGCGGGCGGCGAGCTCGACGGCCAGTGCTCTGTCCCGCTCGCCGAAGGGCTCGCTGCCCTTGGCCCGGGAGAACTGCACCAGACCGACGACTGTGTCGTGGGCGACCATCGGCACGGCGAGCGTGGACTGGACGAGACTGCCCTCCTCGCCCGGGATCGACTGCACCCTTGCGGTGCGCAGCGCGCTGGCGCAGGGCGAGTTGAAGGCGTAGCGGTGGACCTCGCCGACCTCGGCGGGGGTTCCGTCGGCGCTGCAGTCGGGGGTGGTCATCAGCGGGGCGTCGGATACGGCGCTGGCGATGGCGACCCGGCGAAGTTCGGCGCTGCCGCCGCCGAACCCCTCGGCGTGCGGGGATGCCTGTCCCGGCGGGGCCTCGTCGCCGGTGAGCAGCCCTTGATAGAGGTCGACGGCCGCGAGGTCGCAGAAGCCGGGGACGGCGACGTCGAGGAGTTCGCGGGCTGTGGTCTCCAGATCGAGGGAGTTGCCGATGCGGGCGCTGGCCTCGTTGAGGAGGGCGAGATTGCGCCGTGCGCTGGCCGCTTCACGGGCGGCGATCTGGCGGCGGGTGACATCGGTGCCGAGGCCGGCGACTCCGACGGGCCGGCCGGATCCGCTGTGCACCCGGTAGAGGTTGACCGACCAGTGCCTGCGGTCGGTACTGCCCGGTGCCGTGCCGACGATCTGCAGGTCGGTCACGGATTCGCCGGTCTCCAGCACGCGGCGCAGGGCCGCGTCCATGCGGTTGGCCTCGGGGCGGGAGAGGTAGTCGTGCACGGTGCGGCCACGGTGGTCGTCCGCGGCGCCGCCGAAGACGGTGGCGAATCGCTCATTGGCGCGTTGCACCGTGAGGTCCGTGCCGAAGAGCAGAAAACCAAAAGGAGATTGGCCGAAAATCGCCTGCGATGCGGCCAGATCCGTTTCGATCCGGCGCAGCGCGCGGACGTCCACGACGATGCAGAGCGCCCCCTGCTCGCCGCCGTCCGTCTCGCTGGGCATCACATAGACCTCGGCGACGCCGTGCACTCCGAGCGCACCCGGCATACGGAAGGGGACAAGGCCCGTCCATTCCTTGCCGTCGAGGATCTCGGCGATTTGGCGATGCCCACGCGGGCGCAGCTCCGCGGGCATGAAGGCATCGACGGGATCCTTGCCCCTGACCTCGTCGGCCGTGATGCCGAAGAGATCCACCGCGCGTCGGCTCCACTGGTCGACCAGGCCGTCGGGGCCGATCGAGAAAGAAGCGACCTTGATGTAGTCATAGATCGAGCCAGGCGGGCTGCTCTGCCACACGACACCGCTCGCCGTCTCAGGTATTTCGCTCACGCGACCGTCCCCTCCAGCTCACCGCACCGGACCGGCCATGACCGCAGTATTCAGCACTACGGCCCCGGCGGGCACGGCGTTCACGATCACAGAGAGGTCTCGTTCGTTTTGAGCCGAGTCCAGCGTGATCGTCGTCCCCCCATCCTTCTAACCAGCAAGTGCCAGCTCGAACCACACGGTCTTACCGGTCCTGCCACGCCTCGTCCCCCAGCGGCGGGCGGTACAGGCCACAAGTTGCAGCCCCCGGCCGGTCTCGTCCTCGGGTCGCGCGGCGCGCTCGGTGGGCGCATCCGGAAGGGGATCCGAGACCTCCACCCGCAGGATCGGCCCCGGACTGTCCCCCTGCGACAGGATCAGCCGAACCCCGATCGGGCCCGAGGCATAGCGCAGTGAATTGGTCACCAGCTCGCTGACCAGCAATTCCGTCACATCGCCGACGGCGGCGTCCAGACGCCACTCCCGAAGCGTGTCACGAACGGCGTGGCGGGCGGCGCCCACAGCATTGGGCTCGGCCGGAAAAGTCCACTCGGCGCATTCGCCTTCGGTGCCGACCACGCCGCTCACTTCCCCAGACCACCAGCGGTACCCGCGTCCTCTTCAGGGGGTTAAACAGCCCATACCCGAAATATGAGGTCAAGTACCGCGATACGGACTCAGGAAGCGAACAGTGCTCGAACGGCGCACCCGCGCAAGGCGCACGCCCGCCCTCAACTGCTACGCACACCCGGGGCTCCCACCACTCAGTCGACGGGCGGCCTCCGCGACTGCCGGCCGGTCCTGGTCGAGCCAGTCGACGGCGTCGGTCTCATGGGGGGCGAGCCAGCGCAGCGCGTCATGATCCTCCAGCGGCCGGGGCTCGCCGGAGACCAGCCGTGCGGTCCACACCTGGAGCACATAGCCGGGCTTCAGCGGCCACTCGCCGGGGATGCGCTCCACCGGCTCGGCCTCGACGCCGAGCTCTTCGCGCAGCTCGCGCACCAGGGCCTGCTCCGGACTTTCCCCCGGCTCCAGCTTGCCGCCGGGCAGCTCCCACCGGCCGGCCAGCTCCTCGGGGGCGCTACGCCGCGCGGCGAGCAGCCGCCCTTTGTCGTACACGGCTCCGGCCACGACCACGACTCGATCAGTCATGCGCCGGAGCGTACTGCGGCACAGTGTGAGACGGCCTGCCGGTCAGTGCACCGTCCGGCCGATGTGCTCGACGGAGTACAGCTGCTTGTGTCCCCGCTCGTCGAGGGTGTCCGCGATCTGCTGCGCTTCGTCACGGGTGGCATACCTGCCGACGCGGTAGCGGTTGCCGTTGTCGTCCTGCCGTATGACGAGCCAGGGGAGTACAGCGCCACCACTGTCGTTCATCGCGCCCCTCCCTCGGTCGGCCTGATTGCCGGTAACGCTCGCCAGGAAACCGCACTACGCATATGCCTGAGCGTACGCCTGACCTTCACTGAGCGGATACGGGTTTTCACAAAGAGATAGGAAGGCGGCCCGCATCCGGCCGGATACACCCCCTTGGCTGCCCGAGAAGCGTCGGGTGGGGAAATCGGCGCGCTCAATCGGTGCGCGCCGGCGGCGCCGGGCTCACTTCACCGGGAGGTGGTACGCGACGCGGTAACGGTCGGCCGGGACGACGATGTCCGCCGTCTCCACCGCACGGCCCGATGCGTAGTACGTCCGCTCCACGACCATCACCACATGGCCCGGCACACCGCCCAGGGCGAGCAGTTCCTCCGCGAGGCCGGGGCGCGCACCGACCTCCTCCACCACGTTGTCCACGACGATGTCGATGGCGGCCATCCGCTCGACGACCCCGCACCCGCCCAGCGGTCCCTCCTCCGGGAGCATCACCGGCGTCCGGCCGGTGACTTCGAGGGGCTCCCAGGAGGTGGAGAGCATCATCGCCTCACCGGCGTCGCGGAAGAGATAGCGCGTACGCATCACGCGGTCACCGAGCTGGATATTGAGCCGGGCCGCGATCTCAGGCCCTGCGGCATCCTGTTCGCTGCTGGACTCCCAGGTGCCACGGGCGCCGTCCGCCGCCTGCTCCTGACGGAAGGGGTTGGCCCCGGACGGGGGACGGAAGCCCGAGCGGGCGACTTTGCGGGGCACCGGACGCTCGCGCACATAGGTCCCCGAACCCGACCGGCCCTCCACCAGGCCCTCGGCCATCAGAACCTTGCGGGCCTCGAGGGCGACCGTGTCCGAGACTCCGTACTCGCTGCGGATGCGGGCCTGCGAGGGAAGGCGGGTGTGCGGCGGCAGCGAGCCGTTGACAATCTTTTCGCGCAGATCGCTCGCAACGCGCAGATAGGCGGGCTGCTCACCGAATGTCACAGGCCACTCCCAACAGGTTGACAGACAGCAACAGCGTGGCAACCGTGGGTTGTTGGCCGCAAGCGCGGGCCAAGGTTTCACTCGAAGTGATGATTCGCCCCGGGCCAGGGGTTTACCCCAGGTAGGTTCAGCCATTTCGGTCTACCCCTTGACCTCAATGGTCCAGACCAATACGTTCCTGCGTGGACGACACCGTGCATGGAATCCGTTCATGGAGTCCGTTCGCAAAATCCCTTTCCGGCACGCACAGGAGTGAGTCCCATGCGTCGAAGAACCCTTGCCCGAACGGCCGTTGCCGCCTGCGCACTCTCGCTCCTCGCCGCTCTCGCACCCGCCGCGTCAGCACAGGGCGGCAGTCACGGGGACCGGCACGGGAAGCCGGCGTACAAGCGCGTCGGCTACTTCACCCAATGGGGTGTCTACGGGCGGGACTTCCAGGTCCAGGACATCGACACCAGCGGACAGGCAGCCAAACTCACCCATATCAACTACGCCTTCGGCAACGTGAGCGCCGAGGGCACGTGCTTCACCGGCAACGTCCCGGGCGAGGCGGACGCCTGGGCCGACTACGCCCGCCCGCTGGTCGCGGAGAACTCGGTCGACGGCGTCGCGGACACTGCCGAGCAGCCGCTGGCAGGCAATTTCAACCAGCTGCGCGAGCTCAAGGCCAAGCACCCCGGCCTCAAGGTGCTCATCTCGCTGGGTGGCTGGACCTGGTCCACCCACTTCTCCGACGCGGCGCGCTCTCCCGCCTCCCGCAAGGCGTTCGTCTCCTCCTGCATCGACCTGTACATCAAGGGCAATCTGCCGGCCGACGGAGCGCGCGGTGGCAGGGGCGCGGCGGCCGGGCTCTTCGACGGTGTCGACCTCGACTGGGAGTGGCCGGGCTCGGCGGGCGACACGGACACCGTGTACCGGCCGGAGGACAAGAAGAACTTCACCGCGTTGGTACACGAGTTCCGCACCCAGCTGGACGCGTACGGGAAGTCCCTGCGGAAGCGGAAGCACTACGAGCTGACGGCCTTCGTGCCCACGGCACCCGCCAAGATCGACGCGGGCTTCGAAGTCCCCGAGATCATGCGGGACTTCGACTTCGTCAACCTCCAGGGCTACGACTTCCATGTCTCGGGCGAGAGGAACACCGCCCAGCAGTCCGCGCTGCGCGCCGCCCGCGGCGACTTCAGCGTGGACCGGACCGTACGGGACTGGCTGCGCCGCGGCGCTCCGGCGCGCAAGCTGGTGGTGGGCATGCCCTTCTACGGCCAGGGCTGGACAGGGGTGACCGGTGGCGGCGACGGGCTGAACCAGCCGGCGACCGGGCCCGCACCCGCGACCTGGGCGGCGGGGTACGAGGACTACAAGGCCCTCAAGAAGCTCGCCGATTCGGGTACGTACACCATCCACCGCGACCGCAAGGGCTCTCACGCCTGGCTCTTCGACGGCACCACCCTGTGGACGTTCGACGACCCGCAGGTGCTGAGCGCCAAGACCACGTACATCCGCCATCGGGATCTGGGCGGTGCGATGTTCTGGTCGCTGGACGGGGACACATCGGACGGGGAGCTGATGGCCGCCGTCGACCGCGGGCTGAACCGCCGGCACTGACGTAGGTGACAGGGGTAGGGGCGGGGTCCGGCGCATGTCGGGCCCCGCCCCTCTGCGCCCGCCCCTCCCTGTCCCGTTCCGTGCCTCAGGCGCTCAGGCGCACGGGCGCACACCCGGCTCAGACACTCGTCCCCTCGTCCCACACCGGCGTGGTGCTCAGACCGAGCGCGCCGCGGGCTCTGCCCTCGGTCTCCTGGAAGAGCGCTTCCTCGGCCAGCGAGAAGTGCCGCCAGAAGTCGTCCTCATCGCTGACGGCAGCGGCATCGTCCCAGTGCCCCCGCGCCTTCTCGAGCTCCGCGGCCCTCGCCTTCAGCGCAGGCCCGGCCTCGGCCGGCCAGGTCCTGTCACGGAGCCTGCGTGCCTGCTCCCCGAAGGTCTTCGACGACTGCTCCGCCCACGCGCGGTAGCCGTCCCGGTCCTCGGCGAACTCCCCTGCCGGGTCCGCGTCCAGGGCCGTCCTCACTGCCGCCTCGAGCGAGATATAGCTCAGTTGGTCCTCGTCGCGGGTGCTCGGGTCGGTCCGCAGCGATCCCTCGAGCTTCTCTTCCTCCACCGCGAAACCGCAGACCACCGTGTGGTCCCCGAGCCGCCAGCCACGCCTGGTGGGGATGTAGTAGTACGTCCAGGCTTCCTCGGGGATGATCCACTCGTCCTTGGCGTACTGGTTGTTGGTCTTCTCGCAGCGCCCCTCGGTCTCCGCCTCGGCTTCGCCCGCGCCGGGCCAGGTGTCGGACTTCTTCAGGGTGAAGGTTCCGCTGATCTCGCCCTCGTGCGGCTGGGCACAGTCGACGACCTCCACTCCTGTGACCTCTCGTTCGAGGTCCGCGCCGGGCACGTTGAAGCAGTCGCCCTTGCGCAGGTCGAGCGTGCTGCGCGTGTGCGAGGCCTCCCGCATCCCTTCCCGCACGTCCTCCCATACCTTGGCGCCCCCGCCGCTCAGCAGGAAGACCAGCACCAGCAAGGTGCTGATGGAGGACAGGATCACGCCCGCGACGGCCATGCCCTTGCCGCGCTCGCCCTTGCGCCGGATCTGGCGCAGTGCGATCAGGCCGAGTATCAGCCCGAGCGGCGGCACACAGCACACAAGGCCCACCACGAGCGCGGTGATGGCGAGGCCGTTGACGGGGGTTCTCTGCGGGTACTGCGGATACGGTTGCCAGCCCTGCGCTGCGGGGTCCACGCCTACGGGTCTCCTCGAGATCATGCGAACAGGCCGCCGGATCATATGACGTGGCGCGCGCAGGACGGTAAGCAGCCGGCATGACGGGCGGCGCAGTCATGCGCTCCGGCGGGAGGGGCCATGGCGAAGGGGCGGCCGCCAAGGGCGGCCGCCCCTCATGTCTCTCGGTTCACCGTGTCACTGACGAGTGTTCGGAGCCCGATCAGGACCCGGCTGCTGGACCCGCTCAGAACTGAAGCGCCCAGGAGTCGATCTTCCCGGTGTCGTACCGCGCGTTGTCGCTCACCCGCAGCTTCCAGGTGCCGCCCGCGACCTCGGACGACGCGTTCACCGTGTAGGTGGTGTTGATGTTGTCCGTGCTGCCGCCGGAGCCGAAGGCCTTCAGCGTGTAGGCGGTGCCGTCCGGGGCGATGAGCTGGACCTGGAGGTCACCGATGTACGTGTGCTGGATGCTGACCGGCACCTGAAGAGCGGCCGGGGCGTTGCCCGGGACACCGCTGACGGTGATCGGCGACTCGGCGGTGGCGTTGTCGTTGATCGCGTAGTCGCCGGTGTTCTCGAACTTCGGGCCGGGCGGCTGGGTGCTGCCGCCGCCCACGTACAGCAGACGGTTCGGCGAGCCGGTGCCCGGGGTGCCCACGACACCCGTGGTGGCCGCCGAGGTCAGGGCCGTGGAGACCTGCGCCGGGGTCGCGGTCTTGTTGGCCGCGAGGTACAGGGCGGCCGCGCCCGCGACGTGCGGGGTCGCCATCGAGGTGCCGGAGATGGTGTTCGTCGCCGAGTCGTTGGTGTTCCAGGACGAGGTGATCGACGAGCCCGGCGCGAAGATGTCGAGCACGCTGCCGTAGTTGGAGAAGCTGGAGCGGGCGTCGGTGCTCGTGGTGGAGCCGACGGTGATGGCCTCGGTGACCCGCGCGGGCGAGTAGTTGGACGCGTTGGCGCCGTCGTTGCCCGCGGCAACCGCGTAGGTGACGCCGGAGGCGATCGAGTTGCGCACCGCCGTGTCGAGCGCGGTGTCGACGCCGCCGCCCAGGCTCATGTTGGCAACGGCCGGCTTGACGGCGTTCGCCGTCACCCAGTCGATACCGGCGACGACCTGCTCGGTGGTACCCGAGCCGGAGTTGTCGAGCACGCGGACGCCGACGATCTTGGCCTTCTTGGCGACGCCGTAGGCGGACCCGGCGACGGTACCGGCGACATGGGTGCCGTGGCCGTTGCCGTCCTGCGCGGTGTTGTCGTTGTCGATGGCGTCGTAACCGTAGGAGGCGCGGCCGCCGAAGTCGCTGTGCGTGATGCGGACGCCGGTGTCGATGATGTACGCCGTCACACCCTCACCCGCGGTGTCCGGGTAGGTGTAGCTCTGGTTCAGCGGCAGGGCCTTCTGGTCGATCCGGTCCAGGCCCCAGGACGGCGGGTTCGGCTGGCTGCCGGAGATCTTGAAGACGCGGTTCTGCACGACGGACTGGACGGCCGGGTCCGCGGCGAACCGCTTGGCCTGGCGCGCGGAGAGCCGCACGGAGTAGCCGTTGAGCGCGGCGTCGTACGTCTTCTTGATCGTCGCGCCGTACTTGGCCGCGAGCCTCTTGCCCGCCGCGGAGCTCGCGTCGGGTGCCGACTCGTCGAGGGTGACGATGTAACTTCCCGCGATGGCACCGGGTGCGCCGGCGTTCTGGACGACGCCTTCGGCAGGCGCCGGGGCCGCGACTGCCGGAAGGGCGGACGCCGTGCCGAGGGCGAGGGCGGCGACGGCTATGGCGCTGGTCGCGGCCAGTCTTCGCCGCGAGTGACGCATCACTGACATGTGAGGGGTCCTCCTCATTGGTGGTGCGTTCCTGTGGGGGATGGCGGCAGACCGGGACAAGGAACATCGCTGCTCCGCCGACCTCCTGGTGAGCTGTCTGCTGAGGTTGCGTCACTCCCTGTCCGCCTGCCGAGCGAAAGATTGACCGATCCGTAGGAATCACACAAGGGTCCGGGAGGTGCCGTAACAGATGCGCCACACAACTGCCATGCTGATGACTCATGATGATCTACAACTGCCCCAACTGCGCAACCAATTCGCCTGTCGAGAGCGCCCCCTGGTGCTGCCCCGACTGCCGCGGACCCTGGGACCTTGAATTCGAGGCCGGTCCGGTTTCCCTCAAGTTCCTTGCGGGTCGGGTGAATTCACTGTGGCGTTACGAAGAGGCGCTGCCGCTCGCCCGTCCCACGGTCTCCCTGGGTGAGGGACGCACCCCGCTCGTCGCGCTCACGGACACCGTCTCGGTGAAGCTCGACTTCCTGATGCCGACACTGTCCTTCAAGGACCGCGGTGCGGTCATGCTGGCCGAGCTCGCCCGCCGGCTCTCGCCCCGCCGGGTGATCGCCGACAGCAGCGGGAACGCGGGCACGGCCGTCGCCGCGTACTGCGCCCGGGCGGGACTGGACTGCACCGTATACGTGCCCGAGGCCACCTCCGCCAAGAAGGTCGAGCAGATCCGGGCGCACGGCGCTCAGTTGGAGCTCGTTCCGGGCGATCGCGAGGCCACCGCCGCTGCCGCCCGCGCGGCCGCCGACACGCCCGGCACCTTCTACGCGAGCCATGTCCACAATCCGTACTTCCTGCACGGCACCAAGACATACGTCTACGAGCTGTGGGAGGACCTGGGCGGCCGACTGCCCGAGGCGATCGTCGTCCCGGTCGGCAACGGCACCCTGCTGCTGGGCGCTTCACTCGCCCTCGACGAACTCCACTCCCACGGCCTGATCGACCGACGCCCCGCCCTGATCGCCGTCCAGGCCGAGGCGGTCTCGCCGCTGGCCGCGGCCTTCCACGCGGGTGCGGCCGACCTGCTCGACGCGCCGGGCACCGCGCTCGCCGCCACGCTCGCCGAGGGCATCGCGATCCCGAGACCACCGCGCGCCCGTCAGATCCTGCGGGCGGTCCGCGAGACCGGCGGCACGTTCCTGACCGTCACTGAGGACCAGATCCGCGCCGCGCAGCGGGACCTGGCCGCCCGGGGGCTGTTCGTGGAGTCGACAGGGGTGGCGTGCTGGGCGGCCGCGGGCACCTGGACCGACCGCACCGCCGTCGTACCCCTGTGCGGCGCGGGGCTGAAGACCGGCCTCGCCCCCTGAGAACCACGCCCGGGCCGCCCCGGACGGCTCAGTCGGCGGCCGGCACACCACGGCCCGTGGGTGAGTGCGCTCCCGCGCGGGCCGGTCCGCCGCAGTTCGCGCAGACGAGCACAGGCTCCAGCGTGTGACCGCATGTGTGCTGCCAACGCACCGGTGGGTCATCGGGGTTGAGGTGCCGGTCGCCCCAGCTCATCAGTGCGAGCAGTACATCGCCCAGCTCCCGGCCCGCGGGCGTGAGGTGGTACTCGTACCGCGGCGGGTGATCGTTGTAGCGCTCGCGGCGGACCACGCCCGCGGCCTCCAGCTTGCGCAGTCGGGCCGCCAGGATGTCGCGGGACGCCCCGGTGTTGCGGACGATCCCGTCGAAGCGACGGACGCCGTGGATCAGCTCCCGTACGGCCAGCAGAGTCCAGCGCTCGCCCACGACGTCGAGCGCGTCGGCGATGGAGCACTCCCGGGGTGCAACGGGCTTCGGCATGCGCGCATTGTAGGGAACGGGGCCGGCGGCCGGGGTCAGATGCGACGGACGCCTGTCGGCGGCCGGGCGAAGCACCTGATCTGCGGCGACGTCCCGTCGCGCTGCAGCAGGGTCCGGGCGTCCGTTCCGTCGACTGCGCAGCTGACGACCTCGTGCTCGGTCGAGACGAGCAGCCGGCCACCCAGAAAGGCGGCGTTGCCACGGCGGAAGGCCGTGCGTTTCCACCCCTTCGCCCGGGTGTACGTCCACAGCCGGCCCTTCGAGGTGACGACGTGTGCCGTGCCGTCGGCGGTCACCTGCAGATCGAGCACCTGGTCGAAGGCGAGCGTCACGGTGGACCACAGGCCGCGCGAACGGTCGATGGCGTGCAGCACCCCGTGGTCGTCCCAGTTCCAGTCCATGTCGGCCGCTACACAGACGAAGAGTTCGCCGTTGCCCGCACCCAGGTCCAGCTGCCCCTCGGAAGGGTCGAAGGGATACCTGCGCAGCCGGTCCCGCCGTCTCCACGTGGGCCCCTGGGCCGGCAGGCTCAGCTCCTTCAGGGTGCGCTCGGCGAGATCCACCTCGAACAGGGCGGGGCGGTGCTCGAAGAGCGGCCCGGTGGCGCCGCTGACGTACACCGTGTCCTCTCCGGCGGACCCGACCACGCCCCCCAGGCCGACCGATGCAGGCACGTCGATCTCGTTCCACTCCTGCGAGCCCCAGCGCAGGAAGAAGCAGCGTCCGTTGGGGGACCCGCTCCTGCCCCAGTCGACCTGGACGAGTGCGGTGCCGTCGTGCGTCACTCCGAGGACCGCGGACAGCCGCCGCTCCGGAATGCTGGGCACCGGCTGCAGATCGGACCCGTCGGCGGGCCCGACGAGCAGGGGCATGTTGCTCGCCTGGATCGTCGCGCCCACCGTCAGGCCACGGTCGTGCGCTACGGCAAAGACGTGCGGAACCCGCTGGGCGAGCTCCCAGGTGATGCGCCGGACCCGGCGCAGCTCCCCGCCCTCGATCTCGGCGTACGCCAGTCCCGAGGTGTCCACGACGACCACGGGCACTGCGGCGTCGGGTGCCGCATCGATCATGAATCAGTCCCCCAGACACTCCACACGCGTGCGCACACCATGCCGCATGGGGGCGCGTCAGGCTGTGACGTGGTTGACATCGACCGCACTCGAAGTGCTGAAATCCCCTTCACCCAGTACCAGTTGATCAGGGGGAGACATGTCCGGGAACGACACGCCCGTCACGCTGATCACCGGCGGCGGCAGCGGGATCGGGGCTGCTACGGCCCGCCAGCTGCTGGACTGCGGCCACCGCGTGGCCGTCACCGGCCGGAGCGAGAACCGACTGCGCCGGTTCGCGAGTGAGCTGGGGTCACCCGCGGAACTGTTGACGCTTCCCGGTGACGCAGCCGACCACGAGTCGGTCCAGTCGGCCGTGGACACCACGGTCAAGGAGCTCGGCCGCCTCGACACGGTCGTCGCCAACGCGGGCTTCGCCACCCACGACACCCTGGCGGACGGCGACCCGGCCGGCTGGCGCGAGATGGTCCTGACGAACGTACTCGGCCCGGCCCTGCTGATCCGCGCCTCGCTGGCGGCGTTGAAGGAGAGCCGTGGCCGGATCGTCCTGATCGGCAGCGTGGCGGGCGTCCAGAACACTCCGGGCAACATCTACGGCGCGACGAAGTGGGCGGTCACGGGCCTCGCGGAGAACATCCGCCGCCAGGTGACGGCCGACGGCGTCGGCGTCACCCTGATCGCCCCCGGCCGCGTGGAAACCCCTTTCTGGGACACCCTGGGCACCCTCCCCGACGGCCATCTGCTGACGGGCGACCAGATCGCCGACTCGATCGTGTGGGCGATCGGCCGGCCGCACGGAGTGGACATCAACACCGTGATCATCCGCCCGATCGGCCAACCGGTCTGAGCGCGACCGGACGCGGTTCGCACCGGACGACGTGCGACTCGTCGTCGAGGTCGTCTCCCCCTAATCCGCCCAGCGGGACGGCACGGTGAAGCTCCGCACGTACGCGGAGGCCGCAATCCGGACCCACTCCCACATCCGCTGCCGTTCGAGATCCGCCTCGACCCGGACAAACTCGCTCCGCCCCGAAACCCCTGAAGAGTCAGCACCGCATCGGTCCGGAACGGGGAAGGGCCGGGCTCTCCGGAGCCCGGCCCTGCTGATGCGCACGTGTGACGCGCGGCTACACGTTGAAGCGGAACTCCACCACGTCGCCGTCCTGCATCACGTACTCCTTGCCCTCCATACGCGCCTTGCCCTTGGCGCGGGCCTCCGCGACCGAGCCCGTCTCCACCAGGTCGGCGAAGGAGATGACCTCGGCCTTGATGAAGCCCTTCTGGAAGTCGGTGTGGATCACACCGGCCGCCTCGGGGGCCGTGGCGCCCTTCTTGATCGTCCAGGCACGGGACTCCTTCGGGCCCGCCGTGAGGTAGGTCTGCAGGCCGAGGGTGTCGAATCCGACGCGGGCGAGGGTCGCCAGACCCGGCTCCTCGGCGCCGACGGACTGGAGGAGCTCCATGGCGTCCTCGTCGTCGAGCTCGGCGAGGTCCTGCTCCAGCTTGGCGTTGAGGAAGATCGCCTCGGCGGGGGCGACCAGGGCGCGCTGCTCGTTCTTGAAGTCCTCGTCGACCAGCTCTTCCTCGTCGACGTTGAAGACGTAGAGGAAGGGCTTGGAGGTGAGCAGGTGCAGGTCGTGCAGCAGCTCGTCCTTCTCGCTGCCCTGGACGATGCCCGCGGAGAAGAGCGTGTTGCCCTGTTCCAGGATGGCCTGCGCGGCCTCGATGGCGGCGACCTTCGGGGCCACGTCCTTCTTGATGCGGGCTTCCTTGGCCAGGCGCGGCAGAACCTTCTCGATGGTCTGCAGGTCGGCCAGGATCAGCTCGGTGTTGATCGTCTCGATGTCGTCCCCGGGCGAGACCTTGCCGTCGACGTGCACGACATTCTCGTCCTTGAAGGCACGGATGACCTGACAGATCGCATCCGACTCACGGATGTTCGCGAGGAACTTGTTGCCCAGTCCCTCGCCCTCGCTCGCGCCGCGCACGATGCCCGCGATGTCGACGAAGTCGACCGTCGCCGGGAGGATCCGCTGCGACCCGAAGATTCCGGCCAGTTCGGTCAGCCGGGCGTCCGGGACGCCGACGACACCGACGTTCGGCTCGATGGTGGCGAACGGGTAGTTGGCCGCCAGCACGTCGTTCTTGGTCAGGGCGTTGAACAGGGTCGACTTGCCGACATTGGGCAGGCCGACGATTCCGATCGTGAGCGACACGTTGGCGACTTCCTGGAGTGAGGACTGGCTGGTGGCCGTACGGCCCGGAGGTGGGCCGATCCCCCAGTTTACGGGCGGGCCGAAGCAGGCATCGACGGCGCCGGTCGCCGAACTCAGGACCAAGGTCATCCAAAGGGCGTGTCTGGTACCTGTTTCCTCCCTCTTCCCGACCTACGTTGGTCAGGTGGAGCAGCACAGGACAAGTAGCCCCCAGCCCCGGCAGCGCCCCCAGGCCCCGCTGTCCCCGCAGGGCGCGCTGGCCGAGCGTCCCGCGGTGTATCCGGTGACCGCTCCGAAGCGGCCCGCGCCGCCGGTCGTACTGGCCCTGCGCCGACTGCCCAACCCCCGGCTGACCGGCCTGGGGGCGGGACTGTTCGGTGCGGCGGTGATGCTGGTGCTCGGCAGCCTGAACCAGCTGCTCCTCGGGGGCTCGGCCGTGGTCTACGGGCTGCTGTTCCTGCCCGTGAGTGCGCTGACCGCCCTGTGGGTGCGGGAGGCCGACCTGGTCACGGCCCCGATCACCGTACCGATCGCCTTTGCCGTCGGGATCGTGCCGATCGCGGGCGGGAACGGCGGCTTCGGCGGGCGGATGATGGCCGTGGTCACCGCGCTCGCCGTGCACGCCGGCTGGCTTTACGGAGGGACGCTGATCGCCGGGCTGATCACCTGCGTGCGGAAGGTGCGGATGATGGGGCGCCGCATGCGTCGCGGCGGCCGGCCGCGCGGCCCCGGCGGCCCCGTCCGTCGCGGCTGAGCCCCGCGCCCGGGCGACGGCAGCCGAGGATTCGGTACGGCTCCGACCGACTGGAGCCTCCCCCTGGGCACCGGCGACCGTACGGCGTGCGGCTGTAACCCGGAGAGCCCCCGGGCTGGGCACGACCCCCGCTACCGGCCCGCCGCCGCCATTGCCGCGCCCACGATGCCCGCGTTGTTCTGCAGCCCCGCCGGAACGATCTCCGCCCGCACGCCCTCGATCAGCGGCACGAACTTGTCCGCCTTGCGGCTCACCCCGCCGCCGATGATGAACGCCTCCGGCGAGAACAGCATCTCCACATGCGCCAGATACCTCTGGACCCGGCGTGCCCAGTGCGGCCAGCTCAGTTCCTCGTCCTCCTTGGCCTTCGACGAGGCGTGCTTCTCGGCGTCGTGCCCGTGCAGCTCCAGGTGGCCCAGTTCCGAGTTCGGTACCAGTCGGCCGTCGGTGAAGACCGCGCTTCCGATGCCCGTACCGAACGTCAGCAGGATCACCGTGCCCTTGCGGCCGCGGCCCGCCCCGAACGTCATCTCCGCCACGCCCGCCGCGTCCGCGTCGTTCAGGATCGTCACCGGCAGTCCGAGACGCTCACCGAGCAGCTTCCCGGCGTCCATGTCGACCCAGTCCTTGTCGACATTGGCCGCGGTGCGGGTGATCCCGCCGGTGACGACTCCGGGAAAGGTGATGCCGACCGGGCCGGTCCAGCCGAAATGGCCGATCACCTGGGCGACGCCGTCCGCCACCGCAGCCGGCGTCGCCGGGTGCGGGGTCAGGACCTTGTGACGCTCCTGCGTCAGGTCGCCGCGCTCCAGGTCCACGGGAGCGCCCTTGATGCCGGTTCCACCGATGTCCACTCCGAACACGTTCATGGACACAACGTTACGGCCAGGGGCCGACAGGCACCGCCTGTTCGATCACTTCCCGGGAGCCCCCGGCTACTTGCCGGAGAGTCCGGCCGCCTCGGCGCGCAGATCACGGCGCAGCTCCTTGGGGAGCGAGAAGGTGATGGACTCCTCGGCCGCCTTGACGATCTCGACGTCCTCGAAGCCGCGCTGCGACAGCCATTCCAGGACGCCTTCGACCAGTACCTCGGGGACGGAGGCACCCGAGGTGAGGCCGACCGTCGTCACGCCCTCGAGCCACGCCTCGTCGATCTCCTCGGCGAAGTCGACCAGATGGGCGTCGCGCGCGCCCGCGCCGAGTGCGACCTCGACCAGGCGGACGGAGTTCGAGGAGTTCTTGGAGCCGACGACGATGACCAGGTCGGCCTCGGCGCCCATCTGCTTCACGGCGATCTGACGGTTCTGGGTGGCGTAGCAGATGTCGTCGCTCGGCGGCGAGATCAGCAGCGGGAACTTCTCCTTCAGCGCCCCGACCGTCTCCATCGTCTCGTCGACCGACAGCGTGGTCTGGGAGAGCCAGACGACCTTGGACGGGTCGCGGACCTCGACGTTCGCCACATCTTCGGGGCCGTCGACCAGGGTGATGTGCTCGGGGGCCTCGCCGGAGGTGCCGATGACCTCTTCGTGGCCGTCGTGGCCGATCAGCAGGATGTCGTAGTCCTCGCTGGCGAAACGGACCGCTTCCTTGTGGACCTTGGTGACCAGCGGGCAGGTCGCGTCGATGGTGGCCAGCTTGCGCGCGGCGGCCTCCTCGTGGACGACGGGGGCCACGCCGTGCGCGGAGAACATGACGATCGAGCCCTCGGGAACCTCCGCCGTCTCGTCGACGAAGATCGCACCCTTCCGTTCCAGGGTCTGTACGACGTACTTGTTGTGAACGATCTCGTGCCGGACGTAGATCGGCGCCCCGTACTGCTCCAGGGCCTTCTCCACGGCGATCACGGCGCGGTCCACGCCCGCGCAGTAGCCACGGGGAGCGGCGAGCAGGACGCGTCGGGCAGGGGTCGAAGCAGTCATGCGTCCCATCGTAAGGCCGCGCAGAACAGGCGGGTGTTCGCCCTGCGGCACCGGACCGGCCGGGCCGGGCGCGGCCGGTTCGGGTCGGCGGGACTGTCGGAGTCGGCCGATACGCTCGCCCGTATGGCTCTCAACACGTCCGCGGACGCTCCCCTGCCCGTCGGCGAGGTGTCGCGGCTCATCGGAGGGTGGATCGACCGGCTCGGCTCGGTCTGGGTCGAGGGGCAGATCACCCAGCTGTCGCGGCGCCCGGGCGCCGGCGTCGTCTTCCTGACGCTGCGCGACCCGTCCCACGACATCTCCGTGAGCGTCACCTGCTTCCGGCAGGTCTACGACGCGGTCGCGGACGTCGTGTCGGAGGGCGCGCGCGTTGTCCTGTACGCCAAGCCGGAGTGGTACGCGCCGCGGGGACAGCTGTCGTTGCGGGCGGTGGAGATAAGGCCGGTGGGGATCGGCGAGCTGCTCGCCCGGCTGGAGCAGCTGAAGCGGACCCTGGGCGCGGAGGGACTCTTCGCCGTCGAGCGCAAGAAGTCGCTGCCCTTCCTGCCGCACCGGGTGGGGCTGGTGTGCGGCCGCGCCTCCGCGGCCGAGCGCGACGTGCTGGAGAACGCGCGGCGGCGCTGGCCCCATGTCCGTTTCGAGGTGCGCAATGTGGCCGTGCAGGGCGTGCACGCCGTCACGCAGGTCGTCCAGGCCGTCAAGGAACTGGACGCACTGCCCGACGTCGACGTGATCATCGTGGCCCGCGGCGGCGGCAGCGTGGAGGACCTGCTGCCGTTCTCGGACGAGCAGCTGGTGCGGGCGGTGGCCGCGTGCGCCACACCGGTCGTCTCCGCGATCGGGCACGAGCCGGACTCGCCGCTGCTCGACCTGGTCGCCGACCTGCGGGCTTCCACACCGACGGACGCGGCGAAGAAGGTCGTCCCGGACGTCGGCGAGGAGCTGGAGCGGGTGCGGCAGCTGCGGGACCGCGCGCTTCGTCACGTACAGGGGCTGCTGGAGCGGGAGGAGCGCGGCCTGGCCCATGCGCTGGCCCGGCCGTCGATGGAGCATCCGCACCGGATGGTGGACGAGCGCGAGCAGGAGGTGGAGTCGCTGGTGGCGCGCAGCCGCCGGGTCCTGGGACATCTGCTGGACCGGGCGGACTCGGAGCTGGCCCACACCCGCGCACGGGTCCTGTCGCTGTCGCCCGCGGCGACACTGGAGCGGGGGTACGCGGTACTGCAGCGTGCGGACGGGGCGGTGGTGCGCTCGCCGGACGAGGTCGCGGCGGGCGACGAGCTGCGGGCGCGTGTCTTCGAGGGCGAGTTCGCGGTGCGGGTCGCCGAGTGAGTCCCGGGCAGGATGCCCGGGCGTACTGCATCGCTGTCGTTGTCGTAGCTCACACATAGGGTGGATCGCATGGCTGCCAAGACGGAAGAGGCCGCGCTCGGGTACGAGCAGGCGCGGGACGAGCTGATCGAGGTCGTACGCCGCCTGGAGGCGGGTGGGACGACGCTCGAGGAGTCCCTGGCGCTGTGGGAACGCGGCGAGGAGCTGGCGAAGGTCTGCCGCCACTGGCTGGAGGGCGCCCGCGCCCGCTTGGACGCGGCACTCTCCGCGGGCGGGAACGACGGCCCCGGCACCGGTGCCGCCGAGGAGTGAGAGCGGGTCGGACCGGGCGCGGGAAGTGATCCGGGTCACGATCACCAGGTAGTTGAAATTTAACGTACCGGTCGGGTGTTGGAAGCGCCGTAAAACTCCTGCACGCACCGGAAGGCACGCCAGCATGTCACTCGTTCTCGACTCCGCCGCCCAGGACCTCCTCTTCCGTGAGGCCCGCACCGCCAACTCGTTCACCGACGAGCCGGTGACCGAGGAGCAGGTCCAGGCGATCTACGACCTGGTCAAGTACGGCCCGACCGCCTTCAACCAGACCCCGCTGCGCATCGTGCTCGTCCGGTCCGACGAGGCCCGCGAGCGCCTCGTCGCGCACATGGCCGAGGGCAACCGGGCGAAGACCGCCTCTGCCCCGCTCGTCGCGATCCTTGCCGCCGACAACGAGTTCCACGAGGAGCTCCCGAAGCTGCTGCCGCACTTCCCCCAGGCCAAGGACATGTTCTTCAGCGAGCGCCCGGCGCGTGAGTCGGCCGCCGGCCTGAACGCCGCCCTGCAGGCCGCCTACTTCATCGTCGGTATCCGCGCCGCCGGTCTGGCCGCAGGCCCCATGACCGGTTACGACGCCGCCGGCGTCCACAAGGAGTTCCTGGACGGCGACCACACCCCGCTGATGGTCGTCAACATCGGCAAGCCCGCCGAGGACGCGTCGTTCCCGCGGTCCCCGCGGCTGTCGTACGACGAGGTCGTCAGCACCGTCTGAGCGCCTGCTGGGACACGGCACAGGCCTCCGTACCCGGATCGGGTACGGAGGCCTGTGCCGTTCACTGCTGCGGGGGCGCCTACTCCGGCGCGCCTTCGGATGCTTTCCCCGGGGCCTTTTCGGGCGTCTTCTCGGGCACCTTTCCGGCCTCCAGCGCCGCGGCCATCTCGGCGAGCCTCTGCGGCGAGGCGGTGCCGGTGACGACCGTCGTCGAGCCCTTGGACTTCAGCACCAGGGCGTCGTACTTCGACCCCTCCCAGAGCTGCCAGGCCTCCCCGGCGACCTGCCGGGTCTTCTTGGTGTCGCTCGCCTGCTGGCTCACCGCGCGGATGTACTTCGCGGACGACGCCGTGGACTGCTCGACCGCGACGTACTCGCCGTCCGGGTCCAGGAAGCCGAGGTGCCAGGCGTGGCCCTCGGAACCGGTGTAGGAGACGGAAGTCGGCTTCCACCCCTTGGCCAGGCCCTGTGGCGCCGCCACCGGGTACGGCGCCGCACGCTGCGCGGTCCGGAGCTCCACGCGATAGTCGACCGCCTTGATCGGGTTTGCCCTGTCGTCATGCGGAACCAACATGTAGATCCCAGCGACGACGGCGCCGATCACCGCCATCGACAGCACCATGTCGCGTACCGTCTGTCTGCCTCGCATACCTGCCACGCCCACCATGTTCGCATCCGCGGCCTCTGCTCAGACGTGGCCCCCTCTGCTCATTTTGTCGACGTACCGATAGAGTCGCATCACCCTCTTTTCCCGGCCGTCGTCGTACAGAAAGGTGCGCTCCGATGACCGAGCACAACTTGCCGCCCCAGCTCGAGGTCTCGCCCGAGGCCCCCGACCGCAACCTCGCCCTGGAGCTCGTCCGGGTCACCGAGGCCGCCGCCATGGCCGCCGGTCGCTGGGTCGGGCGCGGCGACAAGATCGGCGCCGACGGAGCGGCTGTCAGGGCCATGCGGACCCTTGTCTCCACCGTCTCGATGAACGGCATCGTCGTCATCGGCGAAGGCGAGAAGGACGAAGCTCCCATGCTGTTCAACGGCGAGAGGGTCGGTGACGGCACCGGCGCCGAGGTCGACATCGCCGTGGACCCGATCGACGGCACCACGCTCAACGCCAAGGGCATGCCGAACGCCATCGCCGTACTCGCCGCCGCCGACCGCGGCACCATGTTCGACCCGTCCGCGGTCTTCTACATGGAGAAGCTGGTCACCGGTCCCGAGGCCGCCGACTTCGTCGACATCAACGCCCCGGTCTCGGTGAACATCCGACGTGTCGCCAAGGCGAAGAACGCCAATCCCGAGGACATCACGGTCGTCATCCTGGACCGCCCCCGCCACGAGGGCATGGTCAAGGAGATCCGTGAGACCGGCGCCCGGATCAAGTTCATCTCGGACGGCGACGTCGCCGGTTCGATCATGGCCGTCCGCGAGGGCACCGGCGTCGACATGCTGATGGGCATCGGCGGTACGCCGGAAGGCATCATCTCCGCCTGCGCGATCAAGTGTCTCGGCGGCACGATCCAGGGCAAGCTCTGGCCGAAGGACGACGCCGAGCGGCAGCGCGCGATCGACGCCGGGCACGACCTGGACCGGGTTCTCCACACGAACGACCTGGTCAGCGGTGACAACGTGTTCTTCGTCGCCACCGGCATCACCGACGGTGAGCTGCTGCGCGGCGTGCACTATCGCGCGGAGACCGCCACCACGTCCTCGCTGGTCATGCGCTCCAAGTCCGGCACGATCCGCAAGATCGACTCGACACACAAGCTGTCGAAGCTGCGGGCGTACAGCGCGATCGACTTCGACCGCGCGCAGTAGTCGCCGAGGCCCATCAGCGGGTACAGCGAGGGAAGAACACGCGGAGGCTGCGAGGAACGAGCAGCCGAGCGTGATCGACCGTCGATGCACGCTTCAGCGCCACATGGGGGTCCCCCGACGAAGCCAGGGGGAGAGCCGAGCCACAGAAAACAGAAAAAGAGAGGCGCCCCCATGTCCGACGGGGGCGCCTCTCCCATGCCGTACGAATCCCCTGAGCGAAACCGCGCCGCCAGGCCGGTCAGGCTGCCGACGCGGGCTTCTTCAGCTCCATCTCGCGCCTGCGGCGCCTCGCCAGCACCACGCGGCGCTCGGCGGCCGTGAGCCCGCCCCACACGCCGTACGGCTCGGGCTGGAGCAGCGCGTGCTCGCGGCATTCCACCATCACGGGGCAGCGGGCACAGACCCGCTTGGCCGCCTCTTCCCGGGACAGCCTCGCGGCCGTCGGTTCCTTGGACGGGGCGAAGAACAATCCGGCCTCGTCCCGGCGGCACACCGCCTCCGCGTGCCAGGGGCCGGCCTGATCCTCCCGAGCAGGACTGCGCTGGGTGGGCACGGCGGCTACCTGCAGGGACTGATGCGGCAGTTGCAGCACGGTCTACTCCTGACGACGGCTTCGCGAGCGAGAGACGATGCAGCACTCCCTACCCGCTGTGCGCACGCCTATGCACTGAGTGGCACTGAGTTCCGACGTACGGAATTGCGCACCCGCGCGGGCTGCGCGGAAAAGCACCGTGCCGCGGCGGCGTCAGTGGAGGTGTTTGCGCAGGCGGCCGTGG
Source organism: Streptomyces sp. NPDC002889 (assembly GCF_042888425.1). Taxonomy (NCBI): domain Bacteria; kingdom Bacillati; phylum Actinomycetota; class Actinomycetes; order Kitasatosporales; family Streptomycetaceae; genus Streptomyces; species Streptomyces sp. NPDC002889. Next base: position 102,579 of record NZ_JBIAPT010000013.1, on the reverse strand, counting down.
AGATCGGAGATACGGCGGCCCCGCTTCGGCTTGGCCTCGACATTGCCGAAAATCGTGTACCCGTTCACGACGACCACCGGCGCCTGCGGGTCGGCCGCCTCGAGCGTGTGGACCTCGAAGTTCCCGAAGATCCCGGTGCCGCTGCCGCGCAGTGAGATGTTCTCCGGGACGCGCACTTCGACGTTGCCGAAGATGGACGTCGCGTTGATCACCGTGAGCCGCTGCCCGAAGAGCGCCTCGGTGAGGTCGATCTCGATGTTGCCGAAGAGGGCGAAACTGTTGGTCCTGCGTCCGACGCGCCAGCGGCCTTTGCGGGTGGTGCTGGAGAAGACGGCGATCAGGTTCTCGGCGGGGCCGGTGGGCAGTTCGGAGCCGTACAGGTCCTCGGCGGGGGCGGCCGCGCGCCTGGTGGTCGCCGGCAGGTCCCGTACCAGCGGCTCGAGCTCTCCGACGGTCTTGGCGCGGTAGACGGCGTCGATCCGCTCGGAGTGCTCCTCGGCGTCCAGTCGGCCCTCGGCCATGGCCTCCCGGAGGATGTCCGCGATCCGGTCGCGATCGGCGTCCGAGGCGCGGATGGCGCCGTCGGCGTCCAGGGGGACGGCCGGCTTCTGGGGCTGCTTGTCGAGGTCCACGGAGCCAGCGTAGCGAAACGCGATAGATCGCGACTAGTGGCCCACGCCGGGTCCGGGCACGGGTCCGGCACTGGCGCCGACACCTGCCACCGTCCAAGTGAGCCCTACCTCACAGGATCGACGCTTCCCGGGCGCTCTACATTGGATTGCGCTGCCAATGGAGGCCAGCCGCTGTCTGTCAAGTGAGGAATGGGCGAAATGCCGGAGTTCGCGTACACGGATCTGCTCCCGCTCGGAGAGGACACCACCCCGTACCGGCTGGTGACCGCCGAGGGTGTCTCGACCTTCGAGGCCGACGGGCGCACCTTCCTCAAGGTCGAGCCGGAAGCACTGCGCAAGCTGGCCGCCGAGGCGATCCACGACATCCAGCACTACCTCCGCCCCGCCCACCTCGCCCAGCTGCGGCGGATCACCGACGACCCCGAGGCGTCCTCCAACGACAAGTTCGTCGCCCTCGACCTGCTGAAGAACGCCAACATCGCGGCCGCCGGTGTGCTGCCCATGTGCCAGGACACCGGCACGGCGATCGTCATGGGCAAGCGCGGCCAGAACGTGCTGACCGAGGGCCGCGACGAGGAAGCCCTCTCCCGCGGCATCTACGACGCGTACACCGAGCTCAACCTGCGCTACTCGCAGATGGCTCCGCTGACCATGTGGGAGGAGAAGAACACGGGCTCCAACCTGCCCGCGCAGGTCGAGCTGTACGCCACCGACGGCGGCGCGTACAAGTTCCTCTTCATGGCCAAGGGCGGCGGCTCCGCCAACAAGTCCTTCCTCTACCAGGAGACGAAGGCCGTGCTCAACGAGGCGAGCATGATGAAGTTCCTGGAGGAGAAGATCCGCTCGCTGGGCACGGCCGCGTGCCCGCCGTACCACCTGGCGATCGTCGTCGGCGGCACGAGTGCCGAGTTCGCGCTGAAGACCGCCAAGTACGCCTCCGCGCACTACCTGGACGAGCTGCCGGCCGAGGGCTCCCCCACCGGTCACGGCTTCAGGGACAAGGAGCTGGAGGAGAAGGTCTTCGAGCTCACCCAGAAGATCGGCATCGGTGCGCAGTTCGGCGGCAAGTACTTCTGCCACGACGTGCGCGTGGTGCGCCTGCCCCGGCACGGCGCCTCGCTGCCCGTCGCGATCGCCGTCTCCTGCTCGGCCGACCGCCAGGCCGTCGCGAAGATCACCGCCGAGGGCGTCTTCCTGGAGCAGCTCGAGACCGACCCGGCACGCTTCCTGCCGGACACCACGGACGAGCAGCTTGCCGAGGAGGGGGACGTCGTCAGGATCGACCTCAACCGCCCCATGGACGAGATGCTGGCCGAGCTCTCCAAGTACCCGGTCAAGACCCGCCTCTCGCTGACCGGCCCGCTGGTCGTGGCGCGCGACATCGCGCACGCCAAGATCAAGGAGCGGCTGGACGCGGGCGAGGAGATGCCGCAGTACCTGAAGGACCACCCGGTCTACTACGCGGGCCCGGCCAAGACCCCGGAGGGCTACGCCTCCGGTTCCTTCGGCCCGACCACGGCCGGCCGGATGGACTCCTACGTCGAGCAGTTCCAGGCGGCAGGCGGCTCCAAGATCATGCTCGCCAAGGGCAACCGGTCCAAGCAGGTCACCGACGCCTGCGGCACGCACGGCGGCTTCTACCTCGGCTCGATCGGCGGTCCGGCGGCGCGCCTCGCGCAGGACTGCATCAAGAAGGTCGAGGTCGTCGAGTACGAGGAGCTCGGCATGGAGGCGGTCTGGAAGATCGAGGTCGAGGACTTCCCGGCGTTCGTCGTCGTCGACGACAAGGGCAACGACTTCTTCACCGAGCCGGCCCCCGCGCCGACGTTCACCTCGATCCCGGTGCGGGGGCCGGGGCTCGCATAGATCTTCCCCACCCCGCCCCTTCCCGTTCCCGGGGGCTCCGCCTCCGGGCCCCCGCGCCTCAATCGCCGGCGAGGCTGAAAATCAGCCCGTCCGGCGATTGAGGACACTCCCCGCAGGGGGAGAGGAAGACCTACGCGAAGCGCTGGTTCGACGCCCCCGTGCACGGCTGCAGCCGCACCGCCTCACCCCGTGAGGCCACCGTCAGGCACAACGACCGCGCCGCCGCCGGCCGAAGCGTCCCGGCCTCGCGGACGAACTGCTGGTTTCCGCCCCCGTGGCAGTTCCACACGATCAGCGCCGCGCCCGCGCGGTAGGTGCCGCCGGAGACGTCCAGGCAGCGGTCCTGGGTCAGTTCGGTGTGCAGCGTCCGGCGGGCGGCGTCGTACCACCAGCCCTGGTTGCGGCCGCCGTGGCAGTCCCAGCCGAGGACGGCCGTGCCGTTGCGGCTCACCGCCGCCTCGACATCCACGCAGCTGCCCGTGCCCTCGTTCCTCAGCGGGCGGTACGCGTCGTCCCAGGCCAGCTGGAAGAGCTCAGGCCTCCCGCTGGACGCCACATCCGCGCAGCTCGCCTCACGCAGCCCGGAGTTGTAGAGCTGGGTGAGACAGGTGGCGAAGGCCGCGTGGCCGCGGGCGTTGGGGTGGAAGGACTGCCGGAACGAGTTGGAGTCCGGCGGGAAGGGGTTGGTGATGTCCACGTACAGCCCGCGCGCCCAGGTGTCCTCCATGCAGACCTCATGGCCATGGAAGAGGCGGGAGTTGTCCAGGTAGAGGGCGCCCGTGTTCCGGGCGACCTGGCGCATACCGCGTTCGAAGGCGGGGACCGCGGTGTTGCGGCCCCACACGGTGTCGGAGTCGTATCCCAGCCCGCCGCAGATCAGCTTGCCCGGGAAGTTCGCGTTGTCGCGGAAGTCGGGGCCGATGGGGCTCGGGTAGCCCATGACGACCAGCTTGTAGTCGCCGTCCGCGTAGCCGGCGTCGCGCATGACGGTGCGCAGGTCACGTACGGTCTGCTCGACCTTGGGCACCAGGCCGTCGACGCGGGCCTGCCAGCCGGGGGCGTACTTGGGGGCGCACGGTCCCTGGAGCGTCAGATAGCGCACGACACAGTCGGTGATCACCGGGCCGAACTGGAGGTCGTCATTGGCCCCCGCCACCAACAGCACCATCTTGATACGGGTGTTGCGGGCCTTGATGGCGAGGTTGTCGCTCTGGACGAGCTCGTCGGAGTACTGCTTGCCGCCGCCGATCCTGATGTTTCCGGTGTACGCGCCGGAGCAGGAGACGTTGTACGTGACGTCGGCGGCGATGGCGGTGCGGTGGATGGCCGCGTCGGGCGAGCGGTGGCACCAGTTGTCGGGGCCGTTGGTGCCCGGTTCGTAGGTGCCGACGCCCTCGCCGGAGATCTCGCTGTCGCCGAGCGAGATCAGGCCGGTCTTGCGCTGGGCGAGCGGGCGTTCGGCGGGACTGCCGTAGAGCGCGGTGGCCTCGGCGGCGCGGACGGCCTCCAGGTCGGGCGGCAGAGGGACTGATGCGGTGGTGGAGGGGTCGGCCACGGCGGGCGTCACGGCGGCGGCCGTCCCACCCAGGACGGTGGCGAGTACGGCGGCGGTCGCGACCGTACGGCGGAGGGTGCGGGGTGTGCGGGCAGTGCGGGATGTGCGGTGTCTGTGACCGGTGCCCTTCATTGCGCCTCCCCGGAATGTGGTTTCCCGGGGTATTTACTGGCGGGTAGCGCAGATGGGAATAGACGGAACAGGACAACTGCTCACCTTTTCAGGAGGCATGACACCGATGAGCGACACGAGCGGGTTCCGGATCGAGCACGACTCCATGGGCGAGGTTCGGGTCCCGGCCCATGCCAAGTGGCGGGCCCAGACCCAGCGGGCCGTGGAGAACTTCCCCGTCTCGGGGCAGCGACTGGAGCGCTCGCACATCGCGGCCCTGGCCCGTATCAAGGCGGCTGCCGCAAAGGTCAACGCCGAACTGGGCGTGCTCGACAAGGACATCGCCGAGGCCGTCGCCGACGCCGCCACCGAGGTCGCCGAGGGCCGCTGGGACGAACACTTCCCGGTCGACGTCTTCCAGACCGGCTCCGGCACCTCGTCGAACATGAACGTCAACGAGGTCCTCGCGACGCTCGCCGCCGAGCGGCTCGGCCGCGACGTGCACCCCAACGACCATGTGAACGCCTCCCAGTCGTCCAACGACGTCTTCCCCTCCTCCATCCACATCGCGGCGACCGCGGCCGTGACCGACGATCTGATCCCGGCGCTGGAGTATCTGGCCGCCTCGCTGGAGCGCAAGGCCGCGACGTTCGCCGCGGTCGTCAAGGCGGGCCGTACGCATCTGATGGACGCCACCCCTGTCACGCTCGGCCAGGAGTTCGGCGGCTACGCGGCCCAGGTCCGGTACGGGGTCGAGCGCCTGAAGGCGTCCCTTCCCCGCCTCGCCGAACTTCCCCTCGGCGGCACCGCGGTGGGCACCGGCATCAACACCCCGCCCGGTTTCCCGGCCGCGGTCATCGCCGAGGTGGCCCGGGTGACCGGGCTCCCGCTGACGGAGGCACGCGACCACTTCGAGGCGCAGGGCGCACGCGACGGCCTGGTGGAGACGTCCGGCCAGCTCCGGACGATCGCCGTCTCGCTGACCAAGATCTGCAACGATCTGCGCTGGATGGCCTCCGGACCGCGCACCGGCCTCGCCGAGATCAGTCTGCCCGATCTGCAGCCCGGTTCCTCGATCATGCCGGGCAAGGTCAATCCGGTGGTCCCGGAGGCCGTCCTGATGGTGGCGGCGCAGGTGGCCGGCAACGACGCCACGGTCGCGATCGCCGGCGCGGGCGGGAACTTCGAGCTGAACGCGATGCTTCCGGTGATCGCCAGGAATCTCCTGGAGTCGGTCCGGCTGCTGGCCAACGCCTCACGTCTGCTGGCGGACCGTACGGTCGACGGGATCACGGCCAATGTCGAGCGGGCCCGCGAGTACGCGGCGTCCTCGCCCGCCGTCGTCACGCCGCTGAACAAGTACATCGGGTACGAGGAGGCGGCGAAGGTCGCCAAGCGGTCGCTCGCCGAACAGAAGACGATCCGGGAGGTCGTCCTCGAGTCCGGCTATGTGGAGCGTGGAGCGCTGACCCTGGAGCAACTGGACGAGGCGCTGGACGTGCTGCGTATGACGCACCCGTGAGCCGCGGGAGCGGGCGCCCGTGACGCGCGACCGTGACCCGCGTCGCAGCGGCGCAGGTGCCGTCCTCCTAAAATCTGCTCATGACAGGCAGGGAACACATCGCACGCTGGACGCCGGGGGACCAGATCCTTTGGCGCTACCGTGGCCATGCGCCCGACCTGCACGGCCGCTCGCTCACCATCTGCCGCCCTGTGACCGTCGTCCAGGACACGGAGGAGCTGCTGGCGGTGTGGATGGCCCCGGGCACGGAGTGCGTGAAGCCGGTGCTCGCCGACGGCACCCCCGTCCACCAGGAGCCGCTCGCCACCCGCTACACGGCACCCCGCACCGTCACCCGCGACCGCTGGTTCGGCACCGGGGTCCTCAAGCTGGCCCGTCCCGGCGACCCGTGGTCCACTTGGCTGTTCTGGGAACCGGGCTGGCGCTTCAAGAGCTGGTACGTCAACCTCGAGGAGCCCCGCACCCGGTGGACCGGCGGCATCGACTCGGAGGACCACTTCCTCGACATCTCGGTCTACCCGGACCGCAGTTGGCTGTGGCGCGACGAGGACGAGTTCGCCCAGGCCCAGCACGTCGGCCTGATGGCCGCGGAGAAGGCCGAGCGGGTACGGGAGGCGGGCCGGGCGGCCGTCCGGGCCATCGGGGCCTGGGAAACCCCTTTCTGCGACGGCTGGGAACAGTGGCGCCCGGACCCGTCCTGGCCGGTCCCCCACCTCCCGGCGGACTGGGACCGCGCCCCGGCGCGGCTGGCCTCCTGACCTCCGGTCACCGTGTCCGGGGGAGTTGAGTGAAGTGGCTGATTCCCGTTCGGGAACACGCTCCGGCGCATACGACCTCGTGAGACTCTTGATGCGCCCCCTGGGGTCAAACGTAGGATCGTCGTCCGCAAGGCTGCGCCGTACAAGGGAGATCTGAGCGCAGGGAAGAGCCCGACCGTAAGTCATCACAAACGATCACGACTCTCAACAGGGGGTGGAGCTGTGCCGGATGCCCGCCACCCTGTCGTCGCTGCCCGCAGAGCGGGTATACCGCCCCACGAGGCGGTTGCATCGCCCAACCGGCCCGGACGGACGGAATCCCACGCGTGACGGAGCATCCCACCTCCCACGAAGGCCGGCAGCCCCTGGCTGCCCGGCCGCAGGAACGCACCCGGCCGCGGGACCGGTCGCCCGCGGCCGCGGCCGCCCCTGCCGGGCCGCCGCCGCAGCCCCAGCCGCAACCCCAGCCGCACGCCGCCCAGTCACCGCTGCAGGCACAGGCGCAGACATCCGCCCAGTCGCAGCCGCAGCCACCTCAGGACATCGCGGGGACCGCGCGCCGCGAGGGCGACCGGCTGCGGTTCGTGGGGGCCGCCACCCGGCGGATCGCGCGCGGTATCGATCTGGACGAGATCGTGCTCGGCCTGTGCCGGGCGACCGTGCCGACGTTCTCCGACGCGATCCTCGTCTATCTCCGCGACCCGCTGCCCGTGGGCGACGAACGGCCCGTGTCGCCCTTCGTGCTGCGGCTGCGCCGCACCGACCGGCTGCGTTTAAGCGGTGACGACACGGACCAGAGCATGGCCTCCGCCATGCCGGTCCTCGACTCCCAGCACGACCTCGCTCCGGCCGCCGAGTTGTGCGAAGTGCGTTCCGGCGGGGCCCTGTCCGAGGTGCTGCGCGGGGTGCGCCCCGTCTTCGGCGACTCGGCGGCCGCCCGCGCCGCCCTGCCGGAGCTGCTCGGCGACGGGCGCTCCGTACCGAGCGGCCATCGCGCCATACTCGCCCCGCTGCGCGGCCGGCGACGCGTCATAGGTGCCGCCGTCTTCCTGCGCCGCCCCGACCGGCCCGCCTTCGAGCCCAACGATCTGCTGGTCGCCGCCCAGCTGGCGACCCACACCGCGCTCGGCATCGACAAGGCCGTGCTGTACGGCCGCGAGGCGTACATCGCCGACGAGCTGCAGCGCACCATGCTGCCCGACTCGCTGCCCCAGCCGACCGGCGTCCGGCTCGCCTCGCGCTATCTGCCGGCCGCCGAGACCGCCCGGGTCGGCGGTGACTGGTACGACGCCATCCCGCTGCCGGGCAGCCGCGTCGCGTTGGTCGTCGGGGATGTCATGGGCCACTCGATGACATCGGCCGCGATCATGGGGCAGCTGCGGACCACCGCGCAGACCCTGGCCGGACTCGATCTGCCGCCCCAGGAGGTCCTGCACCATCTGGACGAGCAGGCCCAGCGGCTGGGCACCGACCGGATGGCGACCTGCCTGTACGCGGTGTACGACCCGGTCTCGCACCGGATCACCATCGCCAACGCCGGTCACCCGCCGCCCATCCTGCTGCACCTGGGCGGACGGGCGGAGGTGCTGCGCGTGCCGCCCGGTGCGCCCATCGGCGTCGGCGGGGTGGACTTCGAGGCCGTGGAGCTGGACGCCCCGGCCGGGGCCACGCTGCTGCTGTACACGGACGGCCTCGTCGAGTCCCGGCTGCGCGACGTGTGGACCGGTATCGAGCAGCTGCGGGAGCGGCTCGCCGCCACCGCCCAGCTGACCGGCCCCGACCACTCGCCGCCGCTGGAGGCGCTCTGCGACGACGTACTGGACATGCTCGGCCCCGGTGACCGGGACGACGACATCGCTCTGCTGGCGGCCCGCTTCGACGGGATCGCGCCGAGCGATGTCGCCTACTGGTTCCTGGAGCCCGAGGACGCGGCTCCGGGACGGGCCCGCAGGCTGGCCCGCCGCGCGCTGTCCCGCTGGGGGCTGGAGGAGCTCAGCGACTCGGTGGAGCTGCTGGTCAGCGAAGTGGTGACCAATGCCGTGCGGTACGCCGAGCGGCCGGTGACGCTGCGGCTGCTGCGGACGGACGTGCTGCGCTGCGAGGTCGGCGACGACTCCCCGCAGTTGCCCAGACAGCGGAGGGCCCGGGACACCGACGAGGGCGGTCGCGGACTGTTCCTGGTGAACCGCCTGGCCAGGCGGTGGGGGGCGACCCGGCTGTCCAGCGGCAAGGTGGTCTGGTTCGAGCTGCCCACCCGTACGTAACCCACATCTGGAATCCGTCCAGATGTTGCCGAGTTCGCATGGGCGGAGTTGACTGGGGCAGACGGCCGAAGCGACCACAAATCCCTCGAACGGATGGGAGGACGCTCGTGACCGAGTCATCCCCCAGGGCTCCTTACACGACCAACAATGCCGGTATCCCGGTGGAGAGTGACGAGCATTCGCTCACCGTGGGCCGCGACGGTCCGATCCTGCTCCAGGACCACTATCTGATCGAGAAGATGGCCCAGTTCAACCGTGAACGGGTTCCCGAGCGGGTGGTGCACGCCAAGGGAGCGGGAGCGTACGGCGTCTTCGAAGTGACCAACGACGTCAGCCAGTTCACCAAGGCCGACCTCTTCCAGCCGGGCAGGCGCACCGAGATGCTGGCCCGCTTCTCCACGGTCGCCGGTGAGCAGGGTTCCCCCGACACCTGGCGCGACCCGCGTGGCTTCGCGCTGAAGTTCTACACCGAGCACGGCAATTTCGACCTGGTCGGCAACAACACGCCGGTCTTCTTCGTTCGCGACACGATCAAGTTCCAGGACTTCATCCGCTCCCAGAAGCGCCACCCCGCCACCGGGCTGCGCAGCAACGACATGCAGTGGGACTTCTGGACGCTCTCACCCGAGTCCGCGCACCAGGTCACCTGGCTGATGGGCGACCGGGGCATCCCGAAGACCTACCGCCATATGAACGGCTACGGCTCCCACACCTATATGTGGATCAACGGCGAGGGCGAGCGGTTCTGGGTGAAGTACCACTTCAAGACCGACCAGGGCATCGACTTCCTCACCCAGGCGGAGGCCGATGAGCTGGCCGGCTCGGACGGGGACAAGCACCGCCGTGACCTGTACGAGTCGATCGAGTCCGGGAACGCCCCGTCGTGGACCCTGAAGGTCCAGGTCATGCCGTTCGACGACGCCCCCGACTACCGCTTCAACCCGTTCGACCTGACCAAGGTGTGGCCGCACGCCGACTACCCCCTGATCGACGTCGGCCGGATGACGCTCAACAAGAACCCCGAGGACTACTTCATCCACATCGAGCAGGCCGCCTTCGAACCGTCGAACATGGTGCCCGGCGTCGGGCCCTCGCCGGACAAGATGCTGCTCGGCAGGCTGTTCTCCTACCCGGACACGCACCGGTACCGGATCGGGCCGAACTACGCCCAGCTGCCGCCCAACCGGCCGCACGCGGCGGTGAACTCGTATGCCAAGGACGGCGCGATGCGGTACGTGCCGTCGAACGCGGCACGGCCGTACGCGCCGAACTCGTACGGCGGACCGGCTGCCGACTTCGGGCGGTTCGGCGAACCGGCCGGCTGGGAGGCCGCGGGCGAGCTGGTGCGCGAGGCGTACAAGCTGCACGCCGAGGACGACGACTGGGGCCAGGCGGGCACGATGGTCCGCGAGGTCCTGGACGACGCGGCGCGTGACCGGCTGGTGTCGAACGTCAGCGGCCATCTGCTGGCCGACGTCAGCAAGCCGGTGCTGGAGCGGGCGCTGGAGTACTGGCGCAACATCGACCTGGATGTCGGGGACCGGATCGCCAAGAAGGTGAACGGCGGCTGACCCCGCAGCCGGGGCCGTGGCTGACGAGGGCAGGGGCCGTTGAGGGTCACCCCCGGCGATCGGTTCCCCCGAAACCCACCCCCGCAGCCCGGACCGTCCCCGACCACGGCAGAGGCCGTTGAGGGTCACCCCCGGCGATCGGTTCCCCCGAAACCCACCCCCGCAGCCCGGACCGTGGCTGACCGAGCAGACGGCGCCCGTGGACCCGGCCGGGTCCACGGGCGCCGTCGCGCGCGCGGGGCTCAGAGCCCCTGCCTCATGGTCTGGGGCGCGCCCGTGTGCCGTCCGGGTCCTCGTCCCCCGGTTCGACCGGCGGCGTGAACGTCGCCCCGCCGGATGGCGAGAGGGTCGGCGTCGGATCGTCGGTCGGCGTCGGGTCGTCGGTCGGCGTCGGATCCTCCGTCGGGTCCTCCGTCGGGTCCTCGGTCGGGTCCTCGGTCGGCGTCGGGTCCGGATCCTCGGTCTCCGTCGCGGTGTCTGTCGGCGTCGGGACCGGGTCCGGGCTGGCGATCTCCGCGACGTCCAGGTCGAACTCGGCGTCCGAGCCGCCGTTCAGCGCGCCCAGCGTGTAGTCGGCCCAGATCTTGGCGGGGAAGCCACCACCGTTGGCGCGGCCGGCCTCCGCGGTGCCGGTGAGGGAGACCTGGCGGCCGCCCTCACTGGGGGGCGATTCTCCGAACAGGGCCACCACGGTGGCGAGTTCGGGGGTGTAACCCGCGAACCAGGCGGACTTGTTGTTCTCCGAGGTGCCGGTCTTGCCGGCCGCCTCGTACGCACCCGACTTCGCGTTGATGCCGGAGCCGTTCTTCACCACGCCCGTCAGCCCGGCGGTCACCGTGTCGGCCGTCTCGCGGCTGATCACCTGGTCGCCGATCGGGTCAGGGAGATCGAGCTGGCGGTCCTTGTGCTCGACCTTCGCGACGATCGTCGGCGTGACCTTCTTGCCATGGTTGTCGAGGGTCGCGTAGACACCGGCCATGTCCCAGGTCGAGGCGCCCATGGTGCCAAGCGCGATCGACGGCCGCAACGGGAAGTTCTTGTCCGGCACGCCCAGGTCCAGCGCGGTCCTCTTGACGTTGTCCAGACCCACGTCGACGGCCATCTGCGCGAAGGCGGAGTTGATCGACCTGTTCAGCGCCGTCTGGACGGTGACCGGACCGTAGCTGCGGCCCAGGTCGTTCTGCGGGGCGAAGGGGGTGTCGCTGCCCTCGACCGGGCGCTTGCTGGTGCCGTCGTAGATTGTGTTGATGCCGATCGGGCGGCCGTCCTGCGTCTTCGATCCGTTCTCGAGCGCGGAGGCGAACACGACGGGCTTGAAGGTGGAGGCGGGCTGGTAGTCGCGGCGGGTGGCGTTCGACATCCAGTGCTTGGTGGCGCTCACACCGCCGTACATGGCGACGACCTTGCCGGTCTTGGGGTCGACGGAGGTCGCGCCGGCCTGCACGGTGGCGTCGACCTTGCTGCCCTTGCGGTCGAGCTCGTCCTCGAGCTGCTCCCCGACCGCCCTCTCGAGCTCCTTCTGACGCTTGGAGTCGACGTTGAGGGTGATCGTCCAGCCGCCGGCCACGAGCTCCCTCTCGTCGAGCCCCTGCCGGGCCAGCTCCTCCTTGGCCGCCTCGACGATGTACCCGGTCTGGCCGCTGAGGCCGGGCAGGGCCTTCGGTTCCTTGGGGACGGGGAACTTCAGGCCGTCGCGCTTCTGCTGGTCGAGCCAGCCCTCCTCGACCATGTTGTCCAGTACGTAGTTCCAGCGCTCGGTCACCAGCTTCTTGCCGGTGTCGGAGGCGATCGCCCAGTCGTACTGGTTGGGGGCCTGGAGCAGGGCCGCGAGATACGCGCCCTGGGCGACGTTCAACTTGTCGGCGTCGACACCGTAGTACGCCTGGGCCGCGGCCTGGATGCCGTAGGCGCCCCTGCCGTAGAAGCTGGTGTTGATGTACCCGGCGAGGATCTCGGTCTTTTCCTGCCTCTGATCCACCTTCAGCGAGATCACCAGCTCCTTGAGCTTGCGGGTGACCGTCTGGTCCTGGTCCAGGTAGTAGTTCTTGACGTACTGCTGGGTGATGGTCGAGCCACCCTGCTTGCCCTTGCCGCTGAGCGTGTTCATCAGACCGCGGGCGGTGCCCTTGAAATCGATGCCGGAGTCCTGGAAGAAGGTCTTGTTCTCGGCCGCGACGAACGTGAACTGGACGTCCGTGGGGATGTCCCCGAGCTCGACGATCTCCCGGTTGACCGTGCCGGTACGGGCGAGGATCTTGCCGTCGCTGTACTTGTAGACGTTGCTCTGCAGCTTGGCCTCGGCGTTGGGCTTGGGCACAGGCACCAGCAGGTAGACCACGAAGAACGCGGCCATCACCAGCAGGCACAGCCCGAAGAAGGTGCCCAGCAGCTTCCTCCAGGTGAAGAACCGGCGTATGCCCGTGGGCCCCGCTTTCTTCGCCCGGCGCGCACCGCGCTGCCGGGCCGCCTGTCGCGCTTCCGCTCGGCCCATCGCTTCGTTGCTCCGCTCTTCGTCTTCGTCCGTCGTCGCGTCCGTCTGGTCGTCGTCGCGTCGCTCTGTGGTCCGTCTCTTGTGGCTCGCCGGTCTTTTCCCACTGCCCGGAACCAGCCCGAAACAGCTCCGAAAGTTAACACCGGTTACGCAGACAAAGCGCCCTTGATCCGTCCTTTTCCGGACGTGACAATCAGCACCCCGTCTGAAGGAACCGACTCACGAGAGGGGCGCAGGGTTGCGACAAGCAGGGAAGTGTTACCACTTCGCCGGGTACAGCCTCTCCGGGCCGACAGGCCGTCCGGGCCACCGCGTGGCCGAAAGACAGCTATTCACCCCAGGTATACACACGATGTATACACCGCGTGTACAGTGACCGCCATGTCCATCGGTCACACACTCCTCGGGCTCCTCGAGTCCGGCCCCCGCCATGGTTACGACCTCAAGCGCGCCTTCGACGAGAAGTTCGGTCACGACCGGCCCCTGCACTACGGGCAGGTCTACTCGACGATGTCCCGACTGCTGAAGAACGGCCTCGTCGAGGTCGACGGCGTGGAGGCCGGCGGCGGCCCCGAGCGCAAGCGGTACGCCATCACCGACGCCGGGATCACCGATGTCCAGCAGTGGCTGGCGCAGCCGGAGAAGCCGGAGCCGTACCTCCAGTCGACCCTCTACACCAAGGTCGTCCTCGCTCTGCTCACCGGCCGCGGCGCCGCCGAGATCCTCGATGCGCAGCGCTCCGAGCATCTGCGGCTGATGCGGATCCTCACCGACCGCAAGCGCCGCGGCGACCTCGCGGACCAGCTCATCTGCGACCACGCCCTCTTCCATCTCGAAGCGGATCTGCGCTGGCTGGAACTGACTGCCGCGCGGCTCGACCAGCTCGCCAAGGAGGTCCGCGGATGACTCCCGCCGGTTCCCTGCTCGCCGCCACCGATGTGCGCAAGACCTACGGGCCCACCAACGCCCTGGACGGCGCCGAGTTCTCCATCCACCCGGGGGAGGTCGTCGCCGTCATGGGCCCCTCCGGGTCCGGGAAGTCGACACTGCTGCACTGCCTCGCCGGGATCGTCACCCCCGACGCGGGCAGCATCACCTACGACGGCCGTGAGCTGTCGGCGATGAACGACGCCGAGCGCAGCGCCCTGCGCCGCAGCGAGTTCGGCTTCGTCTTCCAGTTCGGCCGGCTCGTCCCGGAGCTGACCTGCGTCGAGAACGTGGCGTTGCCACTGCGGCTCAGCGGCGTCAAGCGCAAGGAGGCGGAGCGCGCCGCCCTGCGATGGATGGAGCGTCTGGAGGTCGACGACCTCGGCGCCAAGCGCCCGGGGGAGGTCTCCGGCGGCCAGGGCCAGCGCGTCGCCGTGGCCCGCTCGCTGGTCACCGGCCCGCGGGTGCTCTTCGCGGACGAGCCGACCGGCGCCCTGGACTCGCTCAACGGCGAGCTCGTGATGCAGCTGCTCACCGAGGCCGCCCGGTCCACCAACGCCGCCGTCGTCCTCGTCACGCACGAGCCCCGCGTCGCCGCGTACTCCGACCGGGAGATCGTCGTACGTGACGGCAGGTCCCGGGACATGGAGCGCGCCATATGAGCACGCGGACCTGGGCCAGGGACCTGCTGATGGGCGCCCGGTTCGCGATGAGCGGCGGCCGCGAGGGCTGGACCCGCACCCTGCTCACCGGTATCGGCGTCGGCCTGGGTGTCGCGCTGCTGCTCGTCACCACCGCCGTCCCCAGCGCACTGGGCACCCGCGATCTGCGCGCGAACGCCCGCAGTGAGCACACCGCGCCCACCGCCGAGCAGCCGGGCCGCGACACCCTGCTGATCGGCGAGGCGGACACCCGCTTCCACGACGAGGAGATCCACGGCAGGCTGCTGAAACCGGAAGGCCCGGACGCGCCGGTGCCACCCGGCCTCACCGCGTTCCCCGCCCCCGGCGAGATGGCCGTTTCGCCCGCCCTGGACAGACTGCTGAAGTCCAAGGACGGCACGCTGCTGCGCGAGCGCCTCGACGGGAAGACCACCGCGATCATCGGGGACGAGGGGCTGCTCGGCCCCGGCGAACTCGCCTACTACGCGGGCAGCGACACCCTGAAACCGCTCGGCGGGAAGGTCCCGCGGGTCACCGGATTCGAGAACTCGGCGGAGCCGGAGCCCCTGGACCCGGTTCTCACGCTCCTCGTCGTCCTGGTCTTCGTCGCCCTGCTGATGCCGGTCGCCGTCTTCATCGCCGCCGCCGTCCGCTTCGGCGGTGAGCGCCGCGACCGCCGTCTCGCGGCGCTGCGCCTGGTCGGCGCCGACGGGCGGATGGCGCGGAGGATCGCGGCGGGCGAGGCACTCGCCGGCTCCCTGATCGGGCTGGTCCTCGGTGCCGGGTTCTTCTTCGTGGCCCGTCGGTCCGCGGCCGAAGTCGATCTGTACCGGCTGAGCGTCTTCCCCGGCGACCTCGATCCCACTCCGTTGCTCGCGGCGCTCGTCGCGCTCGCCGTGCCGGCCGCCGCGGTCACCGTGACGCTGTTCTCGCTGCGCGGGGTCGTCATCGAGCCTCTCGGAGTGGTCCGTGCGGCCAAGCCCGCCCGCAGGCGCATCTGGTGGCGGCTGATGCTGCCGCTGGTCGGGCTCGGCCTGCTCTACCCGATGCTCGGACAGGGCAACGACAACGGCGAGTTCAACCAGTGGCTGGTCATCGCCGGTGTCGTCCTGCTGCTGATCGGGATCACGGCGCTGCTGCCCTGGCTGGTGGAAGCGGTCGTCTCCCGGCTGGGTGGCGGCTCGGTCTCCTGGCAACTGGCCGTCCGGCGGCTGCAGATGAACAGCGGAGCCGCGGCCCGGCTGGTCAACGGCATCGCCGTCGCGGTCGCGGGCGCAATCGCCCTGCAGATGATGTTCTCGGGTGTCGAGGGCGCGTACACGAAGAGCACCGGTGACGACCCCTCGCGGGCCGCCATCTCCACGATGGTCCCCTCAGGCGGCGACGCCGCGCTGCGCGTCGAGGAGATCGCCGGGCAGATCGGCGCGGCCACGGGCGTCGCCAAGTCGATCCCCCTCATCTCCACCGACGTGTCCACCACCCCGAAGGACCCGCAGGAGACGGCCGGCCTCACCATCGGCAGCTGCGCCGCGCTGCGCGAGGTGGCGCGGCTGCCCTCCTGCAAGGACGGCGACACCTTCCTGCTGCGCCCAGGCCCCGATGACGCCACCACCGAGGTGGTGGCCAAGCCCGGCCGGAAGCTGTACACCGGCAACGTCTACGGCGAGGAGGGCGGACCGAGGGCCGTCCCCTGGACACTTCCCCGGTCCACCAAGGAGGCCGAGAGCCGCCCCTCCCCGATGGGCGAAGAGCGCGTCGGCATCCTCGCCACCAACGGCGCGGCGCCCAAGGGCCTCGGCTCGTACCGGTTCGCCAGCATCTATGTGCAGCTCGACGGCGCGGTTCCGGACGCCATCGAGCACGCCCGTACGGCGATCCTCAAGGCCGATCCGACGCTGACACCGTTCCACCTCCACGCGACCGAGCAGGCGCAGCGCTTCACGTCGATCCGTACCGGGCTGTTCGTCGGTGCCGCATGTGTGCTGGTCCTGATCGGGGCGAGCCTGCTGGTCTCCCAGCTGGAGCAGCTGCGTGAGCGCAAGAAGCTGCTGTCGTCCCTGGTCGCCTTCGGCACCCGCCGCTCGACGCTCAGCATGTCGGTGCTCTGGCACACCGCGGTCCCCGTCGCGCTCGGTCTGCTCCTCGCGACCGCGGCCGGCCTCGGCCTCGGCGCGATCCTGCTCACGATGGTGAACGCCCCGGTGAGGGTCGACTGGGCGTCGGTCGCCTCGATGTCGGGCATCGGCGCCGGCGTCGTCCTTCTGGTGACGCTGCTCAGCCTCCCGCCCCTGCTCCGTCTGATGCGCCCGGACGGCCTGCGCACGGAGTAGCGGCCGGGCGCCTCGCCTGCGCGGGCTTGGCCCGGGAGCCCCGCCCGCGCGGGCCCGGCAGCCGCTGTCCTTCCCCCGAGCGGAAGGACCGGGACTGTCGTGCGAGGGGATACGACGCCGGTCGACCGAGAACCGGAGCTGCCTACGGTTTCGCGCCGGTCCCCGGCGCCGCGCGGAACTCCGGTCGCAGCACCCGGACCGGGAGTGAGGACAGTGCCTCGCGCAACGCCCCGGCGAGCTCCTCGAACTCGTCCTGACGCGCCGCTCCCGTGCGCATCGCGAGGGCGATACGGCGTGCGGGGGCGGGGTCCGCGAAGAAGCCGGTCTGGAGGCGGCCGCCGCGGCCCGTCTCCACGTCGACCGCGGTACGCGGCAGCAGCGTCACGCCGATGCCGCCGGCCACCAGCTGGACCAGCGTGGACAGACCCGCCGCCGTCGTGGTGACGGGGGTGCCCTCCGTGCGGCCCGCCTCGCGGCAGATGTCGAGGGCCTGGTCGCGCAGACAGTGCCCCTCGTCCAGCAGGAGCAGATGCAGCTCCCGCAGGGCCTCGCGCGGAATGTCCTGGCGGCCGCCCAGCCAGTGCTCCTCGGGCGTGACCAGCACGAAGTCCTCGTCGAAGAGCGGCAGCTCCGTCACACCGGGGACCCCGAGAGGCACCGCGAGCAGCAGCAGGTCGAGCCGCCCGCCGGCCAGTCCCTCGAGCAGGGAGGACGTCTGCTCCTCGTGGACCTGGAGATCCAGCTCCGGGTAGCGCTCATGGACCAGCCGCAGCACGGTCGGCAGCAGATAGGGCGCGACCGTAGGGATCACGCCGAGCCGCAGGACGCCGGTGAACGGCGCCCGCACCGCCTCGGCCTCCTCCAGCAGCTCGCCGACCGCGTCCAGCACCGCCTTGGCGCGTACCGCGAGCCGCTCACCGGCCGAGGAGAGCAGCACTTTGCGGGTCGTACGCTCCAGGAGCTGGACACCGAGTGCCTCCTCCAGCGCGGACACGGCTCCGGAGAGTGCCGGCTGGCTCATCCCGATTGCCGCCGCCGCGTCCCGGAAGTGCAGATGCTCCGCCACCGCGGCGAAGGCGCGCAGCTGCGCGAGGCTGGGCTGCTTACCCCGCCCGAGCCCCTTATTTCCGGCATTGACGACATTGCCTACCGACACTGATAGGTACCTCCGATCACGATGACCGAGTCTAGCTATTTCCGCGATCAATGCACCCTGTGCCACTATCAAGATCCGTCCAACCCCTGGAAGGTCCCCACAAGGGAACTTCCTGTCTGCAAGGAGAGCGCGTGCTCACTGTCGGTGACCAGTTCCCCACGTTCGAACTGACTGCCTGCGTCTCGCTGGAGAGCGGCAAGGAGTTCGAGGAGATCAACCACAAGTCCTACGAGGGCAAGTGGAAGGTCGTCTTCGCGTGGCCCAAGGACTTCACCTTCGTCTGCCCGACCGAGATCGCCGCGTTCGGCAAGCTGAACGACGAGTTCGCCGACCGTGACGCCCAGATCCTCGGCTTCTCCGGCGATTCCGAGTTCGTCCACCACGCCTGGCGCAAGGACCACGCCGACCTGCGTGACCTGCCCTTCCCGATGATGGCCGACTCCAAGCACGAGCTGATGCGCGACCTCGGCATCGAGGGCGAGGACGGCTTCGCGCAGCGCGCCGTCTTCATCGTCGACCCGAACAACGAGATCCAGTTCACGATGGTTACCGCCGGCTCCGTCGGCCGTAACCCCAAGGAGGTCCTGCGGGTGCTGGACGCCCTGCAGACCGACGAGCTGTGCCCGTGCAACTGGAACAAGGGCGAGAACACCCTTGACCCGGTCTCGCTGCTGTCGGGCGAGTGATCCGGCATGGCTCTCGATGAACTGAAGTCCGCCGTCCCGGACTTCGCCAAGGACCTGAAGCTGAACCTCGGCTCGGTCATCGGCAACAGCGACCTTCCGCAGCAGCAGCTGTGGGGCACCGTCCTGGCCTGCGCGATCGCCTCGCGCTCGCCGAAGGTGCTGAAGGAGCTGGAGCCGGAGGCCAAGGCCAACCTGAAGCCGGAGGCGTACACCGCCGCCAAGTCCGCCGCCGCGATCATGGCGATGAACAACGTCTTCTACCGGACCCGGCACCTGCTGTCGGACCCGGAGTACGGAACGCTGCGCGCCGGTCTGCGGATGAACGTCATCGGCAACCCGGGCGTGGAGAAGGTCGACTTCGAGCTGTGGTCGCTCGCCGTCTCCGCCATCAACGGCTGCGGCCAGTGCCTCGACTCGCACGAGCAGGTGCTGCGCAAGGCCGGTGTGGACCGCGAGACGATCCAGGAGGCGATCAAGATCGCCTCGGTGATCCAGGCCGTGGGGACGACGCTGGACGCGGAAGCCGTCCTGGCCCAGTAGTACGCATACGAAGTGCCCCCGCCGATCCGGCGGGGGCACTTCGTCACTTCTTGAGCTCGGCCATCAGCGCCCGCATGTCGCTGATCATCAGAGCCTCCGCCCCCGACAGATCGGTGAGCTTCTCGCCGTCGTCGGAGTAGCCGCCGCTCACGCCCAGCGTGAACACCGCCTGGCCGTCCAGCACAAACAGCCTCGGCGGTCCGACGTCGTCCTTCAGCCCGACGAAGTAGGCCTGCTCGCCCAGGCCGTTCACGCGCTTCTTCGTGATCTCGGAGTCCGGCAGGGAAGCTTCCGCGACGGCCGTGGCTTCGAACTCCGGCCCCGGGTCCGTCCTCTTGTGCAGCACATAGCTGATCTCGACGTACGAGGGCTGGCCTTGGAACTCGTACTCCCCGTCCACCTCCACGGGTTCCTCGGATCCCCCCGGAGGCTCTCCCAGGTCCGCCGAGCAGGAGGCCATGTCCATGGCCACATGCCTCCGTGAAACGTGCGAGGCCGGTGCGTTCATGGCGCCGATCTCGCTCGTCAGGGCCTTCAGCTTCGCCGACTTGCACAGGTTCTTGGCTGCCCGGTATCCGCCCAGGTCCGGGTCCTTCGGCCCGTACGCGTACACCCCGCCGGCCCACACCGCCGAGGCGACGACCGCGCCGCCGAGCGCCCACAGCCATGCCTGGCGCGGCAGCCGCCGCCCTCCCGGGCCCCCGCCCTGGCCGGCGTCGCCGTCCCCCACCGTCTCGGCGCCACCGGCCCCGGCACCCGCCGAACCGGCGGGCCGCGGGCCGAGAACCTCCGGGGCCCCGAACGGCTCCTCGCCCACCAGCTCCGGTTCGGATATCACTCCTGCTCCTCCGTCTTCGGGCCGGCGTCCGGCGTCGGCCCTGATGCGGGCGCGGCGTCGGACGCCGTCGCCCCGTGCGGCCCCGGCGCGTAACGCAGCGCCTGTTCCCTGCCGTACGCGCGCAGATAGCCGACGACCGTGTTGGTCACGGCCACCAGCGGTACCGCCACCACCGCGCCGCCGATCCCCGCGGTCAGACCGCCCGCCGCGACGGCGAGCACCACGGCCAGCGGATGCACCCGGACCGCGCGGCCCAGGATGAACGGCTGCAGCACATGGCCCTCGATCTGCTGTACGGCGAGCACGACGAGCAGCACCATCAGCGCGGTGAACACGCCCTGGGTCACCAGGCCCACGACGACCGCGAGCGCACCGGAGATCACTGCGCCGACGAGGGGGATGAACGCGAACAGGAAGATGAACACCGCGAGCGGTACGGCCAGCGGGACGTCGAGGATCCAGAGCCCGAGGCCGATGAAGATCGCGTCGATCAGGGCCACGAGCACCGTGCCACGCACATACGCGGTCAGCGTCCTCCAGGCGCGCGGTCCCGCACCGGCGACTCCCCCACGGGCCTGCGCCGGGACGAGCCTGAGAACCCACTGCCAGATGCGCTTCCCGTCGTACAGCAGGAAGAGCGTGGAGAACATCGCGAGCAGTATGCCGGTGAGGATCTCGACCATCACGGTCACGCCCTGCAGACCGGCGGAGGTGATCTCCTGGGTGTTGGTGCCGATCGTGTCACTGAGGTTCTTGGCGATGTCGTTGATCTGGCTCTCGGTCACATGGAACGGACTGTCGAGCAACCAGCGCTTGAGCTCCTCGATGCCGTCCCTGACCCGGTCGGAGAGATTGTCGAGGTTGTCCAAGACCTGCCAGACCACAAACCAGCCGACCAGGCCCATGACGACAAAGCCTGCGATCGCCGTGACGGCGGTGGCGAGCCCGCGCGGCAGGCCGAGCCTCCTGAGCCGGGCGACGGTGGGCTGGAGCATCGCGGTCACCAGCAGAGCAGCGACAAAAGCGAGCACCACGAGTTGTACGGCGCTGATCGCCTTCATCAACACCCAGAGCGTGCCCGCCAGTACGAGCAGGCGCCAGCCGGCCTCGGCCGCGACCCGCATCCCCCACGGGATCGCGGCGACAGGGTCGGGCCGGGCCGCGACGGCCGGCGCGTACGCGGGCGGCGGCGGCACGCTGTCCGGGGCCGGCGGTGCGGCCTCCGGAAGGTCGTCCTTCTCGGCTTCCTTGCGGCGCTCGTCCCATCGCTCGGCCATCCCGGTCAGCCCGGCGCCCACCCGGCCGAGCCAGCCTGGAACCTTCGACATGATGCTCCCTCTTCCCCCCACCACTCCCCCCGGGAGTTTCCGACTGACCGTACACGTACGGAGCCCCTCACCGTAGGACGGTGAGGGGCTCCGAAAAGTTGAGCGCCTGCGGCCTCTAGTACCAGTGGTTGGCCTGCCAGAACGACCACGCGCCACAGGGGCTGCCGTAACGGCTGTCCATGTAGTTCAGGCCCCACTTGATCTGGGTGGCCGGGTTGGTCTGCCAGTCGGCGCCGGCGGAGGCCATCTTGGAACCCGGCAGCGCCTGGACGAGACCGTACGCACCCGACGAGGGGTTCTGCGCTTGGTAGTTCCAGGTCGACTCGTGGTTCACGATGTTGCTGAAGCACTGGAACTGGTCGGCAGGGACCATCTGCCGGGCGATCGCCTGGACCTCGGCGACCGTGTAGGAGCTCTTCGCGGAGAAGCTCGAAGCGCTGCGCACCTCGTCGCGGTTGGCACGTGCCTCCGCCGCCTCGCGCTCGCGCTCGCGCTCCGCCTTGTCCTCGGCGGCTTCCTTCTTCGCCTGGGCGGTCTTGGCAGCCTGGAGGCGGGCCGACTCCTCGGCAGACTTCTTCGCAGCGGCGTCCGCGGCAGCGGCCTGTGCTTCGGCCTGCTGCGTCAGGGACGACACCTGCACCTGGGCCTGCTCGCCCATGGGGATGTCTGCGAGGAGCGTGGCATCGGCGGCAGACGCCTCGAGGTTGTCCCCCGAGGGCGGAGTGCTGCCCGACGCAACGCCCACGACGGCGCCGACGGTGGTGACCGCAGTGGCTGACGCCACCGCGAATCCCCGGACCGAGATCCGGCTCACACGGTTTCCTTCCAGCAACGCCCGCACAGGTGACCTCGCGAGCGCAATCGTGCCCCTGACACTGGCCTCCCCATTGCTTAGGTCACGGGAGGCGCGGGCCCGGTGGGCAACTCCCTTGCGGGAGTGCCACGTGGTACTCGCGGGCGGCATGTGACGGCAAGTCTTGAGTTGTGTGGTGCTGTGCACCTCTGGAGGTGCGGGTGTGCCACATGCGGGGCCTGACGGAAGCAAGACTCTGCCGGAAGGCGACACCGCAAGGCAATTCTTCGTTGCGTGTGAAAGCTCACACCCCGTTTACCCCTGGGGTTTTACGAGAAGAGGCGGACAGCGCGGCGCCGCCCGGCTACGCTCTTGCGCTTCGCCGGGCGGCGCCAACTGACTTGCCCCTTTTGCCGGAAGAGACCTTGAGAATCTTTCCGGCTAAATGTGCCCCTCCTCCAGCATTTCGGTCACCAGTGCCGCGATCTGCGAGCGCTCGGAGCGGGTGAGGGTGACATGGGCGAAGAGCGGATGCCCCTTCAACTTCTCGACCACGGCGACGACTCCGTCGTACCGCCCGACCCGCAGATTGTCGCGCTGCGCCACATCGTGGGTGAGGATGACACGGGAATTGGCCCCGATACGGGACAGAACGGTCAGCAGCACGTTCCGTTCCAGGGACTGGGCCTCGTCGACGATGACGAACGCATCGTGCAGCGAGCGGCCGCGGATGTGGGTGAGCGGCAGCACCTCGAGCATGCCGCGCCCCAGCACCTCCTCGATCACCTCACGGCCCGCCACCGCGGACAGCGTGTCGAAGACCGCCTGCGCCCAGGGGCTCATCTTCTCGGCCTCGGAGCCCGGCAGATAGCCGAGCTCCTGCCCGCCGACCGCGTACAGCGGACGGAAGACCATCACCTTCTGATGCTGCCTTCGCTCCAGGACCGCTTCGAGACCGGCGCACAGCGCCAGCGCCGACTTGCCGGTGCCGGCCCTGCCGCCCAGCGAGACGATGCCGACGTCCTGGTCCAGCAGCAGATCCAGCGCGATGCGCTGCTCGGCGCTGCGGCCGTGGATACCGAACGCCTCGCGGTCCCCGCGCACCAGCCGCACATTGCCCTCGGCCGTGATCCGGCCGAGCGCCTTGCCGCGCTCGGACTGCAGGACGAGACCGGTGTGCACGGGAAGGTCGGCGGCCTCGGGGACGTACAGCGTCTCCTCGCTGTAGAGAAGGTCCACCTGTTCCGCGGAGAGCGGCAGATCGGCCATGCCGGTCCAGCCGGCGTCGGTGATGGCGAGCTCCGCGCGGTACTCCTCGGCCAGCAGACCGACCGAGGACGCCTTGATACGCAGGGGCAGGTCCTTGGAGACGACAGTGACGTCGTACCCCTCGGCCTGCAGATTGCGCGCGACCGCCAGAATCCGTGAGTCGTTGTCCCCCAGCCTGAAGCCGGCCGGAAGAACGCCGGGATCGGAGTGGTTGAGCTCCACACGCAGCGTGCCGCCGAGGTCGCCCATGGGGATGGGTGCGTCGAGGCGGCCGTAACGGATTCGGAAGTCGTCCAGCAGGCGCAGCGCCTGCCGGGCGAAGTAGCCGAGCTCCGGATGGTGCCTCTTGGCCTCCAGCTCCGTGATCACCACGATCGGGAGCACGACCTCGTGCTCGTCGAAGCGGCTCAGGGCCTTCGGATCGGCCAGCAGGACGCTGGTGTCGAGAACATAGGTGCGCCGGTCAGGCATGCGGCGCTTTGAGCTGTTCACCACGGAAGGACGTACCCCCTCGGACGAGGTCGGGGTGCGACGGCGTCATCGCGGGCCATGTGCCGCACCGCAGAAGCGTGCGACGGGCCGGGCTCAGGCCACGATGCGCGGGCCGAGCGCCGGCCCTCCGCGTGGTCCGCACCTGGGGTGCAGTCCTTCGTATGCAAAGGGCCTCCCGGGCGAGCGGTATCGGCCGCTCACTGAGATACGACGTTCGTGGATCGGACGTCGTACTGCAAGGGGTATTCCCTCGAACAAGTGCGGCCATGCCATGGCATATGACGGCGCACGGGTGAACGAAAGGTGTCTCGCGCTGCGGTGGAGGCCGGTGGAGCGCGGTGAAAGAGACGAGGTGGGAGCGTCAGGAGCCGTAGCGGCGGCCCCGCGCGGCATAGTCGCGCAGCGCCCGCAGGAAGTCGACCTTGCGGAACGCGGGCCAGAAGACTTCACAGAAGTAGTACTCGGAGTGCGCGCTCTGCCAGAGCATGAATCCGGACAGCCGCTGCTCGCCGCTGGTGCGGATGACGAGGTCGGGGTCGGGCTGGCCGCGGGTGTAGAGGTGCTCGGAGATGTGTTCGACGTCGACGATCTCGGCGAGCTCCTCGAAACTGGTGCCCTTCTGGGCGTGCTCGAGGAGGAGGGAGCGGACGGCGTCCGCGATCTCCTGACGGCCGCCGTAGCCCACTGCGACGTTGACGAGTATGCCGTCGTTGCCGTCGGTCGTCTCTTCGGCTTCCTTCAGTACGGACTGGGTGTGGGCGGGCAGCAGATCCAGCGTGCCCACGTGGTGCACGCGCCAGCGGCCGTCGGCGGCCAGGTTGCGCACGGTGTTCTCGATGATGCGCAGGAGGGGGGTGAGCTCTTCCTCGGGACGGTCGAAATTGTCCGTGGACAGCAGCCAGAGCGTGACGACCTCGACGTCCGTCTCGGCGCACCAGCCGAGCAGCTCGGAGATCTTGTCGGCCCCGGCCTGGTGGCCCTGTGCGGCCGTGCCGCCGGACGCCTTCGCCCAGCGCCGGTTGCCGTCGAGGATGACGCCGATGTGCTTCGGCACCTGGGCGTGGTCGAGGCGGCCCTCCACCCGGCGTGCGTAGAGCCCGTACACCAGGTCGCGCAGGTTCACTGTTCTTACACCCCTCCAGCCGGCCGTCCCCGAGAGCGCCACATTACTGCGCGCCCGGCACAGCGGCCCAACCCGGTCTGTCACAAGTCCGTGATAAGCAGAGAAGGTGACTGAATCCTCCCTCTACCGGGCAGACGCGGACCGCTACGAGTCCATGGAGTACCGCCGCAGCGGACGCTCCGGTCTCAAGCTGCCCGCCGTTTCGCTCGGCCTCTGGCACAACTTCGGCGACGACCGCGCCCTCGAATCGCAGCGTGCGATCCTGCGCCGCGCCTTCGATCTGGGCGTGACGCACTTCGACCTGGCGAACAACTACGGGCCGCCGCCCGGGTCCGCCGAGCTCAATTTCGGCAAGATCTTTGCACAGGACTTTACGCCATATCGTGATGAACTGATCATTTCCACTAAAGCGGGCTATTTCATGCACCCCGGCCCGTACGGCGAATGGGGTTCGCGGAAGTACCTGCTGTCGTCGCTCGACGCGTCCCTGAGCCGTACGGGACTCGACTACGTCGACATCTTCTACTCGCACCGCTTCGACGCGCACACTCCGCTCGAGGAGACGATGGGGGCGCTCGCATCCGCCGTGCAGCAGGGCAAGGCGCTGTACGTGGGTATCTCGTCGTACAACGCGGAGCAGACCGCCGAGGCGGCCCGGCTGCTCACGGAGATGGGCGTCCGCCCCCTCATCAGCCAGCCGTCGTACTCGATGATCAACCGCTGGATCGAGAGCGACGGGCTGCTCGACGCGCTGGAGAGCGTCGGCATGGGCTGCATCTCCTTCGTACCGCTCGCGCAGGGCCTGCTCACCGGCAAGTACCTCAAGGGCATCCCGGAGGGCTCGCGCGCCACGCAGAGCAAGTCCCTCGACCCGGATCTGCTGTCCGGCGATGTCGTACGACGGCTGAACGGGCTGAACAACATCGCGGCCCAGCGCGGCCAGTCGCTCGCCCAGCTGGCGCTCGCGTGGGTACTGCGCGA
The DNA here is from genome assembly GCF_042888425.1 of Streptomyces sp. NPDC002889. Taxonomy (NCBI): domain Bacteria; kingdom Bacillati; phylum Actinomycetota; class Actinomycetes; order Kitasatosporales; family Streptomycetaceae; genus Streptomyces; species Streptomyces sp. NPDC002889. The sequence continues at coordinate 76,684 of NZ_JBIAPT010000013.1, read as the reverse complement.
TCCGCGGATGACGTCCGCGCTGATCGGCGCGTCCAGCGTGCTGCAGCTGGAGGAGAACGTCGCGGCGCTGGCCGGACCGCCGCTGAGCGACGCGGAGTTGAAGGAGATCGACACCTTCGCCGTGGACACCGCGGGCACCAACATCTGGGCCGCGCGGAGCTAGGCCGGCAGCGGGAACAAAAAACGGGCCGGTCCGTGGGGGGGGATACGGACCGGCCCGAGGGGGGGTTTCCACCATAACCCTTCGTAAGTGCTGCTGGGTGCCACGCCATGCCATAACTACGCTCCGAATGCGGCGGACGACGGGCCCGCCCCGGTAATCGGGCCGTGCGGCAGCACACACGGGCCGGATGCGTACCTCCCACGGGGGACCCCCGGCCACAGGCGCCGCATTGACGCCGCCGCGCGACAAGCAGTCAGATCATCGACTTTCATACAATGTTGTACGAAGTTGTACTCCCCGGCGACCGGATGCGGGCAGAAACCGAGCTGTATCAGCTCCTGACCTCGCCCCTTCGTGATGGTCGCTTGCCAGGGGCGAAGGATGCGGGAGGCGGTCCGGCCGGGCCCATGGGCACGGCAGGTCGGTGAGATCGGGCCCGAGCCCGTCGACGATGTCGGGGACCGCGATCCCATGACCTTCGGCAACTCCGAAGCAGGTCGGCTCGCCGGTTTCGGCCGCAACTCCCAACAGGCCGTCCAGATCGCGCAATGCTGCCGCATGACGCGGTGCGTCGTGCGCGTACACAGCGGGGTGCGGCCTCCCAGCGTCCGGGGCTGCGGGCAGCCGCACCGCCCGCCCGGAGCTCGGGGCGCGGGTGTCGCTACGTACAGTCCTGAGCGTGATCGAGTTTGCCCCCACCCGAACCCAAGTGGGCGCAGATCGCCGACGCCATCCGGGAGCGGATCGCGACCGGCGAGTACCCGCCGCGACACCTGATCTCCGAAGTGCAGTTGGAGCAGGAGTAAGGAGTTGCGCGCATGACCGTCCGGAAGGCCACCGCGGCCCTTCGGGAAGAAGGGCTGATCACGACGACTCCCGGCATGGGGATCGTTCGTCGCGGGGCGTCCGGAAGGCTCTGGCGCCGAAGAAGACGCCCACACCGATTGATCTGCGGCATTCCATGACAGCGGGGGTACCCAGCTTCCCGGCCTCAGGTGTCGAACTCCCCCACCCAGGAACGCTCCAGGAGATGCTTGGATCAGGTACTCGGACTCGACCTCGATCGGGAATCCCGCGTCGTGGGCATAACAGGCAACAGCCAGTGGGCTGATGGCCACCAGGCGATAGTCGTCCTCCCAGCCCCCTCGTCCGTCGGCGTTCGCCTCGGCGACAAGTTGGTCGAAGGTGGGCCGGTGGATGCTGGTCATGCCAGAAGGTGTCCCGTCGTGCTGTCGACATGGTCGGGGATGTCGCCGTCGTGCCGGTCGCCCGTCGACTGCGTACCGGACGGCTCGAAGATGCGGATGGACCCGCCGGGCGAGGACGGCCTGTGCTCGACACCCTTGGTAACGACGAAGGTGTCACCCAACAGTGGACTGGGTGCCGTCGATGGCGCGGAGCGCGATGGCGAAGCGACGGTCGAGGTCAAGGAAGAACTCGTTGACCGGTGTCGTCCCAGCAGGCCGCATGGCAGCGATTATCCAGGGCAAGTGCCGTTCCTTCGCGCGGATTTACGTGTCCCGGTCAGGCAGGAGGCGCTCCGAGGAGCAGGCCGATCAGCGCTCCCGCGATCATGAACGGGCCGAAGGGGATGGCGGTCTTGCGGCCGGCGCGGCGCAGGGCGATCAGACCGAGGCCATAGAGCGACCCGAGCAGAAAACCACCGAACGCGCCGACCAGCAGGACCGGCCAGCCGTACCAGCCGAGGGCGGTGCCGAGGGACAGGGCCAGTTTGACGTCGCCGAAGCCCATGCCGCCCGGATGGATCAGGAACAGCACCAAGTAGCCGGCGCCGAGAGCGAGTCCGCCGAGCAGTGCGGTGAGCCAGGAGCCGCCGTCGCCCGGCAGCAGCTCGGCAAGGCCGAGCAGCGCGGCTGCCCCGGCGGCGAGCGGGAGTGTCAGCTGATCGGGCAGCCGCTGGACGGTGCGGTCGACGAGTGCGAGCAGTACGGCAACGGGGGCGAGCAGCAGCCACACGACGAGCTCCGGCCGCGGCCCGGTGGCTGCGGCGAGCGCGGCACAGACGAGGGCGGTGACGAGGGAGACAGAGGTGGAGGTCCGGTACGGAACGGTTGCTGGGGCCGTCGGCCGGACCTCCTCGTCGGCGGCCAGGTCGAGCGCCGGTGCGGGCATCGGTGCAGGCACCGCCGCCACGCAGCGCGCACACCGGGCAATGCCGAGCCAGCCACCCGCCGCCCCGGTGATCGGATGCCCGGCAGGACACGCGTCCCGCCACGCCTCCCCCGGCTCGACCGCCAGCCGGTATGCGGCACGCGGCACAAACACCCCGGCGACGGCACCCCATGCGGCGGCTACGGCGATCAGTGTCACGTCCACGCCCATGACCCTAAGCGCCCTTTCGCTACGGTCGACCTCATGGGCATGTGGCGTGACGGCAAAGGCGCGTTGACGATTCCCGGGCACGAGGGGCCGGTCGATCTTCTGATCGCCGCCTCGTACCGGGCGCGCACCCGTGGCCTGCTGGGCCGTGACGGCATCGAGGGCGCGGTCATGCTGACCCCGTGCAACGGCGTGCACACCTTCCGGATGCGCTTCCCCATCGACGTGGCGTACCTGGACAGACAACTGCGCGTCCTGGCCGTCCACACGATGAAACCCGACCGGCTCGGCATGATCCGCCTCCGCGCGCGCCACGTCCTGGAGTCGGAGGCGGGCACGATGGCGCGATGGGGGCTGCGTCCGGGGATACAGGTCGCGATCGAGGCTTAGGGCTGCGGTCCGGGGGTCACGGGCGGAGACGGGCCCAGAATGTGGGCGGGGGTTGGGCGTGGGGCGCTCGGCGCTCCAGGTGGCCAGGTCCGTGGGTGTGACGCGGGGCCGGTC
>NZ_JBIAPT010000013.1:0-73579 GCF_042888425.1 Streptomyces sp. NPDC002889 | reverse complement strand
TCCCGAGAGTGGCCAGGTCCGTGGGTGCGGTGTGGGACCAGTCCCGAGAGTGGCCAGGTCCGTGGGTGCGGTGTGGGACCAGTCCCGAGAGTGGCCAGGTCCGTGGGTGCGGTGTGGGACCAGTCCCGAGAGTGGCCGGGTTGGCGTGGTGAACGTGGGGCCGCCCTCCTGGTCTTGATGGTGGCGGCTTCGGGTCGGGCGTCAAGGGCGCTCGGTCGTTCCTCCCTCGCGTCGCCGTTGGCGATTTCGCTTCGCTTCACCCTTGACTCCCGCCCCTCCACCGCCGGGAAATGCTCTTGGGAGGGCGGCCGGGGGAAGGGTCGGCGCAGGGGGTCCGTCCGGTGCCGTTCGTTTCGGGCGGCTGCGGGCCGTGGGTGGGGCGCGGCAGTTGAATGGGGCGGTGACGGGCGAGCTCAGCGACCGCAGGCATGTTCCGGGCTGGGTTCAGGACCGCTGGTCACTGTGCGGTGGGTGGTGCACGGGGGTTGAGTGGGGTGGCCCGGGCCGGCTCGGTGGGTGACGCTGGCCGGGGAGTTGGGGTTCAGGCCCGCCGGTCACTGTTCGGTGGTGGGGGAAGTGGGTGCGTGGGGGCGTCGCCCGGCAATCCAGTGGGGCAAAAGGGGCATAGCGACCCCCTTCCTGAGTTCTTGTACGCGGATTCCGGTCTCACCGGAATCCGCGTACACGACCTGATCCATACATGGGACATTGAGGGAGATGTCGGGCATTGGGTGCGCTCCCGGGAGTGCCCGCGCCCCTACCATCCGCAGCCGCCCACCGCCTAGCCCGGCCGACCCTCTCCTCACCCCACACAGTGACCAGCGGTCCTGAACCCCAACCCACAGACGGTCGACAGCCGCTAAGCGCAGCCGTCACCGCCCCATTCAACTGCCGCGCACCCACCCACGGCCCGCAGCCGCCCGAAACGAACGGCACCGCACGGGCCCCACGCGCCGACCCTCCCCCCGGCCGCCCTCCCAAGAGCATTTCCCGGCGGTGGAGGGGCGGGAGTCAAGGGTGAAGCGCAGCGAAATCGCCAACGGCGACGCGAGGGAGGAACGACCGAGCGCCCTTGACACCCGACCCGAAGCCGCCACCATCAAGACCAGGAGGGCGGCCCCACGTTCACCACGCCAACCCGGCCAAACCCGAGACCGGCCCCGCGTCACACCCACGGACCCGGCCCACCCGGGACCGGCCCCGCGTCGCACACCGGACCCGGCCCACCCCGGAGCGCTGAGCGCCTCGCCCCGACCTGCCGAATCTCACTGGCACGCGTCAGCTCCTCGGGAAGGACACCTCGACCCGCCGGTTCTTCTTGCGGCCTTCCTCCGTGGTGTTGCTCGCGATCGGGTAGTCCTCGCCGTAGCCGCGGATCTCGTACGAGACCCCCTCGGCGCTCAACTGCTGCGACAGCAGACTGTGCACCGCATCCGCACGCTTCTTGGACAGTGCGTCACCGCTCTCGGTGGACCCCAGGTCGTCCGTGAACCCGAAGACACGTACCTTCTTGGCGTCCTGCGCCTTGATTTCCGTGGCGATCGCCGAGATGCGCGACTGGGCGGCGCTGGAGAGCTTCGCGCTGTTCTTGCCGAACAGGACCTCGGCCTGGAGCGCGAACTTGATGTCAGAGTTGGTCTCCTCGCGACGCTCCTCCCCGGAGATGTCCTCGACGACCGACTTGATGTCGATGACCTTCGGCTCGGCGAGGGTGGCCCCCTCCGGCAGCTTGAGGTCGGAGTCGCCGGCATCGACCTTCAGGGGGGCCGCGGCGACGGGCGCGGGGTACGGGCCGTCGTCACCGAGCGCGTCACTGGCCCCGACCAGGGAGAACGAGAGGGCCCCGGCGACGACGGTCGCGGCGGCGCGCAGACGGGGGGTGATCGTGGCGCTCATCAGGACAGCTCGATCGAAGCGCTGGGGAAGCCTGGGAACTGGAGGGCGACCGTGGTGGTGCTGACCGGAGGAGCGGGGAACTGGGCGAAGTAGGACAGCGTCCCGCCGGCCTGGATGAAGCTCCCGTAGGCGTAGGTGGTGAGCGGCCGGTTGTCGGTGTCGCGCAGCACGTAGTACCGCTTCTTGCCCTTGGAATCCACGAGTGTCATTCCCGCGAATGAGCGGCCGGTGGAAGCGACGGACTGTTCGAGGCCATTCCACTGGACGGGAACGGTGAATCCCTCGGATCCGGTGTTCTTGATCTGTCCTTCCACCGTGAGGAAGCCGCCCTCGTCCCGCCGCGCCGAGAACACGGAAAGTTCCAGGCCCGCATCGCCCTTGACAACGGCGATCGGCTCACTCGGGGTACTGGCCGCGGGGCCTGCAGCGGTGCCCTTGTCGTCGCCGTCCTTCTTGGCTGACGAAGTCGCGGCACCGTTGCCCTTCGTCCCTCCGTCACCCCCGCCACAGGCGGACAAGGAGAAGATCAGGGCAGCCGACAGCACGGCTGCTGCCCTGGCCCGGCGCATGGTCCTCATGTGCCGCATGCTCATTGATTCCGTTCCTTTGCGTTCATGGGAGGTCAGTCCTCGGCCAGTCGCACGGTGAAGAGGTCAGCCATGGCGGGTAGAAGATCCAGGCGATCGGGATCGATGTCCCACTTCTGACGGTCGCAGACGATGGTGCCGGGTGACGGCTCCTCGTCCTCGCCTTCCTCGTTTTCCTCCCCGTCCTCGGGCGGTTCCCCGGTCTCGGGCGGCGCAGCGGTCTCGTCGGGCGCAGGGTCGAAACTGCAACGCGGTTCGACCACGGCTGTGGCCCTGGCCTGCGCGTGCTGACTCCCCGTGCCGTCGATGATGCTGTTCCCCATCGACTTGCGGGAGGTGGACAGGACGGTGAAGCCCCAACGGCCGTCGGCCAGTTCCCGGCATTGCGCCGTCGCATCGTTGAGAGCAGCGAAGCGTTCCGCCTGCCCGCAACTGTTGGGCGGGTAGGGCACATCGCCGACGACCAGGCCTTCGAGGTCGTCGAGGAAGTCCGCCACGTCCAGTTGGTCCCTGGAGCCCTGCGCGGCCGCCAATGCTGCAGCATCGGCTGCGGTCTGGGTGCCGTTGCGGGTGATGTCGGCTTGCCCGAAGGCGAGGTACACGAGCGCAAGAAAGAGCAGACCGACGACCGCTGTCATATACAGCGGTGTGGCCTGCCCCTTGTCCTTCTGCATGGTGTGGATCAGGGGCCGCCGCCCCCACCACCACCACCGCCGTTCAGGACGGAATTGATCTTCTCCGTGAACTTGTTCGCGATGTCGTTGCCCATCTTCGTCTGCAGGAGCAGCACAACGATGGCCACCACCAGAATCGTGATTCCCACGTATTCGATGGAGCCCTGCCCCCTGTCCCGGCGGCTCCTGACGCCGTCGAGGACCGAGTCCCTCCAGGCCGACGCCTGGGCCTTGACCATGGTCACGGCCTTGAGGCCGATATCCGTCATGGCGTTCCCCTCCGGGTTCGTAGGCGATTCCGGCTTGTTCCTGGCCGGACCCGCCGGCGCCATCGGCACCGTACGTCCATGACGTACCCCTCGTCATGGGCCCTTGGGCCCAACTCCCGTACCTGTCCGCGGTGCGGGCCCTCATGCGCCTACGCATGACGGCCCGTCCTCATCCGTGCCACCGTGTTCCAGATGGCGATCGCCTCGCCGCGGCTGCTCGCGTGCAGCTTGGCGAAGATGCGGTTGATGTGGTTCTTGACTGTCTTCTGGCTGATGAAACAGGACGCGGCGATCTGCTGGTTGGTCATGCCGGACGCAATCAGCTCCATCACCTCGACCTCCCGCCGACTCAGCTCGCTGATCACTCGGTGCAGTCCCCCGGCTACCGAGGGGCTACTGGACGAATGTGCCACACCCGCTTGCACAAGCGAAGACAGTTCGGCGAATTCCCGCCCCTCCGGCCCCGGCGTCAGCCGTGGCCCGGTCGGCCCGGCCGCCAGCGCGGTGGAGGCGGAGTGCGTGAAGTGGACCCTGCCGTATTTCATGTCCCGGACAGCGGTGATCAGTTGGTCGACCGTGAACTCGCCGTGCACGAGATAGCCGCCCGCACCCAGGCGCAGCGCCTCCTGGACGGTCTCGCGTTCGCGGCTGTACGTCATCATCAGCACCGGCGCCAGCCGTACCAGGTGCGGCAGGGCTGCCATACCGTCGACGCCCGGCATCCGGACGTCCAGCAGGACGACGTCCGGGCGGTGACGGACCGCGGCGTCGTAGGCCTGGCGGCCGTCGAGCGCCTCCGCGACGACGTCGATGTCGTCGCGGCCCTGGAGCAGGGCGGTGAGCCCTGCGCGGACGACCGGATTGTCGTCGACGACGACAACTCTCAGGCGTGGGACGGGTAACACGGGACCCGGCATGGCTGCAGCCTCCTCTCGAAGTGCCGGAAGTTTCGGCGGGGGTGGTGTACGTCAGGTGAACATCGGGACGCGGTGCTCGGCCCGCGGAACCTGCACGGACGGCACGGACGGCACGGAGTGCGGAGCCGGGCGTGGAGGTGACCCTGGCGGCACGAACGGAACAGGGGAGCCGGACGATATGGACGCCACGGACGCCACGGACGCCACCGACGCCACCGACGCCACCGACGCCACCGACGCCACCGACGCCACGGGCAACGGGGACAGGGAGGGGAACGGCGACATGGACGGGAACGGCAACGGCACCGGCTGTCCAGGGACCCCGCGTCCCATGTCCAGCACCACGACCGGAAGTTCCAGCAGCACTTCGGTACCCTTCGCCGCCCTCCCCCTGCCGATCCGGATGCGGGCCCCTATCGACGCCGCCCGCTCGACCATGCCCACCACACCGAAGTGGCCCGCCCGCCGCAGGCCGTCGAGCGTCGTCCCCGCGGGAAGGCCCTGCCCGTCGTCGTACACGCTGATCCGCAGGACGTCGCCGACCACACCCGCCGACACGTCCAGGCGGCCCGGGCGGGCGTGGCGGTGGGCGTTGTCCATCGCCTCGGTCGCGATGGTCAGCACATGGCGGGCGACCGCGGCCGGTGCGGACGGTACGGAGGAATCGCCGATTCGGCGGAATTCGGCTCGTACCCGGTGCCGTTGTGCGAAGTCGTCGACTCGGGCGGACAGTTCGGCCAGGAGGTCCACTCCGCCGTCCAGGCCGGACTCCCGGCGAAGGTCGGAGAGCAGCTCCCGGGATTCGGTCGCGGCGCGCCGTGCGGAGCGGGCCACCAGTTCCGCCTGGTGCTTGACGGCCAGCGGGTCCATGCGGTCCGCCGTGCTCGCCAGACCGTCGGCGGCAAGCGCCAGCCCGTACAGGGTCTTGGCCACCGAGTCGTGCATCTCGCGGGCGAGCCGGGCCCGTTCCTCCTCCACCGCCTCGCCCACGGCCAGGCGCGCGCGGGTCTCGGTCAGGGCCTGGGATGCGGCACCGAAGCCGAGCAGCAGGCTGCGCAGTGCGCTGCCGGCTCCGCCGGCCAGCACGCACAGGCCCACCATGAGCAGTGCTGAGGCGTCCGCCTCGATCTCCCGGTCGACGGCATAGGCGGCGGCGAGCAGCAGCGACTGCAGAGGGGCGAAGATCGTGGCGCCCCGCCATCCGTACACCAGGCCGGCGAGCAGCGGCGTGCACAGGGTGACGTAGGTGAGCGTGGAGCCGGGTGATGCGGAGAACAGCAGCAGCGCCCCGAACAGCATGTCGACGGCGAGCAGCGAGGGGTGTCTGAGCAGTACGGGTCCGAAGCGCTCCCAGTCGCGCAGCAGCACGTAGGACGCCATCACCATGACGAGCACGGCCGCGCCGACCAGCCAGCCCGCGGGGCCCGGTGAGACGCCCGAGATCGCGAACGGGGTGGCGAGCGCGATCATGGCGAGGCGGAAGCCGAACAGCTGACGGCACAGGGCCTGGAGCGCGTTGACCTGGATCGGCAGCGACGGCAGCGACGTGACGGACATCGACGGCGGAGAAGGCGGGGAGGACACGGGCGACAGCGACGGCACGGGCTCATCCTCCGAAGATGTCGTTGAAGTTGACGTTGGAGGCGTAGTAGAACCCGGCGACGATGAGGATCATCGTGCCGGGCAGCATGAAGCTGGTGACGATGAGCGTGGCCTTGGGAACCGCCTTGGCCGCCTTGCGGCGGGCGTTCTGCGCGTCGGTCCTGCGCATGTCGTTGGCGATCTGGATGAGGGTGTCGACGATCGGGGCGCCGAGTTCCTCGCCCTGCTGCAGTGCCGAGACGAACATGGACACCTGGTCGGACTCGTTGCGCCTGCGCAGCTGCTCGAAGGCCTCACGCCGACCCATGCCCATGTCCATCTGCCGCAGGGTGATGCGCAGTTCGTCCGCCCACGGCCCTTCGTACTTCTCGGCCACCCGTTCCAGCGCCTGGCGGAACCCGAGACCTGCGGAGACGACGACGGCCAGGACGTCGAGGAAGTCGGGCAGGGTGCGCTCGATGTCGTCCTTGCGCCTGCTGACGGCGGCTCGCAGCAGCACGTCCGTCCAGAACAGGCCGTACAGGAGGAAGAGCGCGGCGAAGACGAGGTGCCCGTTCATCAGCATGCCCAGGGCGACGAGGGTGCCGAGTACGCCGTAGACGGCGCGGCGGGCCGCGTAGCGGTCGACGGTGAGACCGCCGGGGTTGCCGGCCTTGTCCAGCTTGCGGCGTATCGCGTCCACGCGTTTGGGGCCCATGAGCCTGAGCACCTGCGGCGCGTAGCGCATGCCGAGGCGGTCGATGGCCGAGCCGGTGACGGTGGTGCGGCTGCTGCCGACCTCGAGGGCCACAGCGAGGTCGCCGGGGAGTTTGGCGTCGGCGCGGTACATCCGGATGCCGTGGAAGGCTCCGTAGACGGCGAGCCCGAGCACGGCGGCGAGCAGAAGTCCCATCGTGTGTGTTCCCTCCCTTCGGATACGGGGCGTTCGGATACGGGATTCGGATACGGTCGATCAGGCGCGGGGCGGATACGGACGCGGGTCAGATACGGACGCGGGTGAGTCTGTTGATCAGGACGAAGCCGAGTGCGTACAGTCCGGCGGCGATCACCACGGCGATACGGCCACCGAGCGCGCTGGTCATGTCGTCGAGCGCACCGTCCCGCATCCCGTTGATGAGCAGCAGGAAGCCCATGCCGAGCACCGGGACGGCCACCGCCGTCACCTTGACCTGGGAGAGCAGCGTGGTGACCTCGCGCCGGGTCTCCTTGCGCTCCTCCAGGGTCTCGGTGAGGTTGCGCAGCGACGAGACGATGGTGCCGCCGGCCCGGTTGGACAGGATGAGCGTGGACACCAGCACGGTCAGTTCACGCGACGGGAGCCGTCCGACGAGGTCGTCCAGTGCTTCGTCGAGGGAGCGGCCGAGGGCCAGCTGGTCGGCCACCCGGCGCAGTTCCTCACGGGCCGGGTCGTCCAGTTCCTCCACGGCCATTCCGATGGCGGTCCGCAGGGCGAGCCCGGCCTGGGTCGCGTTGGCGAGTACGCGGGTGAGCTCGGGCAGCTGGTTGATGAAGGCCTCGGTGCGCTTCATACGCTGCCAGTCGAGAAACCCGCCCGCACCCCAGAGCCCGATGACGGCGGCGATCAGGCCGAAGAAGGGTGCGAAGACGGAGGCCATGACGACGTAAAGCACCACCAGGGCGGCGATGACGTAGACGACGTACTCGCCCGGGGTCGTCTCGAGGCCGGTCGCCGAGAGGCTCCGCTCGATCCGCTTGCCGAGGCGGGTCCTGCGCAGTCGCCGGTCGACGCCGCTGAAGCGGCGGCGGCGCCCGCTCTCGATGGCGAGCGGCCCGGTCCGGGACATGCGTTCCACCAGGGCCTGCCGCTGTGCCCGGCCCGCGGCGTAGGTGACCGCGCCGAGTACGGCGAGCACACAGCCGATCAGGGTGACGCCGAGTGTCAGGAGCGGGAGGTTGACCATGGGGTGCGGCCTTCTGGGTCGGCGGACGGGAACGGGCCGGCGAGCGGCCTGTGGTCAGGCGGTCGAGGTGCGCGAGGCAAGCTGCTCCTCCGACAGGGCGACGCCGAAGGCGGACGGGATCGCCTCGCCTGCCATGTACAGCCGGTCGGCGACCCGGCGCGGCAGCGGGAAGTAGGCGAACCGGCCGTGGACGCGGCCGTCCGCGGTCATCGGCATGGCCTCGAAGCGGCAGACGGTGACGAAGCGGTAGTCCTCGCGGCCGTACGAGTCGACCACCGCGATCTCGGTGATCTTGCGGGCGCCGTCGGCGTGCCGGGTGAGCTGGACGACGATGTCGACCGCGCTGTTGATCTGGTCGTGGATGGCCACGAAGGGCAGCTCGACCTCCGACATGGAACTCAGGGTCTGCAGCCGCATCAGCGCGTCCTCGGCGCTGTTGGCGTGGACGGTGGCGAGCGAGCCGTCGTGGCCGGTCGACATCGCCTGGAGCATGTCGAGTGTCTCGCCGCCTCGGACCTCACCGACGATGATGCGGTCGGGACGCATACGCAGGGAGTTGCGTACCAGGTCGCGGATGGTGATCCGGCCCTTGCCCTCGACGTTGGCCGGCCGGCTCTCCAGGGTGATCACATGCGACTGCTGGAGCTGGAGTTCGGCGGAGTCCTCGATGGTGACGATGCGTTCGCCGTCAGGGATGAGCCCGGACAGCGCATTGAGCAGGGTGGTCTTCCCGGTGCCGGTGGCCCCGGAGACGATCACGTTGAACTTGGCGCGCACCAGGCCCGCGAGCAGCATCAGAATGTGCTCGTCGAGCGAGCCGAGGCCGATCATCTCCTGGAGGGTGAAGGCCCGGGGGAAACGCCGGATGGTGAGGATCGGTCCGGTCAGTGACAGCGGCGGGATGATGACGTTGACACGCTCTCCGCTGGGGAGGCGGGCGTCGACCATCGGGTTCGCCTCGTCGACGCGGCGGTTGACGGTGGAGACGATGCGCTCGATGGTCTGCATCAGCTGTTCCTCGGAGGAGAAACGCATCGGGAGCTGTTCGAGGCGGCCGCTGCGCTCGACGAAGACCTGATCCGGTCCGTTGACCATGATTTCGCTGATGGAGGCGTCTTCGAGGAGCGGTTCGAGGATGCCGAGCCCCAGTGCCTCGTCGACGACCCGGCGGATGAGCTGGGTGCGCTCCACGGTGGACAGGACGGGGCCCTCGCGACTGATGATGTGTCCGAGGACCCGCTCGAGGCGGGCCCTGCGGTCGGCCGCGGAGAGGACGGACATCTCGGCGAGGTCGATCTCCTCGAGGAGTTTGGTGCGGTAGGCGCCGACGAGCCGGCTCTCCTCGCTGTGCCCGCCCGTGGGCTCGGGGCCGTCGATGCGTCTGATGCGCGCCTGCAGGCTCATGGTTCAACTCCCTCGTACTGGCTGCTCAGTCGCCGTCGCGGCCGGGGTCGCGGGGCATGGTGGCGCTCTTGGTGGCCGATCCGAAGTCGATGCCGGGGACGACGCTCGGGATGTCGACCGTGACCCTGACGGTGACTTCGTCACCGCTTGCCGCCGGTGCGATCCGGGCGCTGAGCCAGGAGCTGATCGACGCCCGGCCGGCGGCCGCGGGGTCGGTCTGCGCCTGGTCCTGGGAGGCGACCCGGGCCGCTGCCCGCGCAGCGGTGCCGGCCTGTTGTGCCGCGTACACGGCCAGGCCCACCTGTACCGCGACCATGGACACGAAGAGCAGCAGGAACAGCCAGCCGCCGTACTCGATCACGGCCTGGCCCCGGTCGCGTCGCATCGCCTCCTTCCGCATGGTTCAGTCCCTCTCCAGCGCGGCGGCGGCCTGACCGGGAACCCGGATGGGGAGGTTGAAACCGCCGGGGAACAGCAGCGGCACGTCCAGCCTGGCCTCCGCCGTGAGCAGATCGCCGTCCGGCCGGCAGGTGATGACGCTCGTCCAGGAGCCCGGAACGTCCTGCCGCCCCGCCGCTTCGCAGGCCGCGACACGGTCGCCTTCGGCCACCGTTCCCGCGCGCACCGCCTTGTCCGCGGCGTTCCCGGCGAGTACGAAGGTGTAGCCGACGAGGGCGGACTGCCACAGCACGGCCAGGGTCACCAGGATGATCGGGACCATGCCGGTGAACTCGATGACGGACTGGCCGCGGTCGTCACGCGGGCGCACCGCTTGTGGCCGCGCCGGTACGGCCGGCCGTACCTGATGGGCCAGGGCCGGCACCCGCACAGCGGCGGGCACGCGCGCCCCGGCAGTCCCGGGCGGTTTGTCCACCTCGCGCGCCTCGACGGCCCTGCTCGCCGTGTCCAGGTCGCGCGCCCTCGCCGCCCTCCGCGCCGTGTTCATTTCCCGCGCCCCTGCCGGCGGCCCCCGCCGCCGAACGATCCGCGGTCGCCGCGCGGCCGGCTCTGCTTCTGGGCGCCCTGGGTGTGCTTGACCAGCCCCAGCTCTCCCGCCAGCCCCCACAGAGCCTGCTTCACCGAGGACTTGGCCTCCAGGTCCTGCAGCCTTCCTGCATCGACGACCGCCTGGAGTTCCTTGAAGTTCGCCGGTACGGCCACCCGCGCGACCCTGGTGGCGGTGATCTTCTCGACGAGGGAGGGCTGGATCTCCGTGCCGCGCGTATGGCGGTTGACGACGGTCACCGTCTCCTCCGCCTTGCGGATCTGCAGCCGGTCCCACAGCCGCACCATGCGCTTGGTGGCCCGTACGGTCACCACGTCCGGGGTGGTGACCAGCAGTGTGGTGTCGGCCATTTCGATGGCGGCGGCGTTGGCGGTGGTCATGTGCGTACCGCAGTCGACCAGGACGATCTCGTAGCGGTGGCGCATGGCGCTGATGATCTGGCGTACGAGGCGGTCGTCGACGTCCTCGGCCCGTTCGCCCTCGCCCGGCGCGAGGAGCAGTCCCAGCCCCGTCTCATGGCTGAACAGCGCGTCCTGCATGACCCGCGGCGAGATGTCCTGGATGGCGGACAGGTCGGCGATGGACCGCCGGAACTGCACATCCAGGTAGGAGGCGACGTCGCCGCTCTGCAGGTCCAGGTCCATGAGCGCGACCGTGTGACCCGACGCCCGGGCCGCGAGCGCGAGCTGGATCGCCGTGACCGTGGTGCCCACGCCGCCCTTCGCGCCGCTGACGGTGACGACGGTGCCGCCGGGTCCGGTGAGGACCTCGGCGCCCTGCCCCAGATGGCGGCGCACCCCCACGGACCAGCCGGCTGCCGACTGGACCCGCTGTACCAGCACTTCGTACGACATCGGCAGCCCGATCAGTCCGCGGGCACCCGAGTCCATGGCCGCCGAGTACAGGCCGGGTCCGGCGTCGGAGGTGACGAGGATGACCCCGACGGCGGGGAAGCGCAGGGCCACTTCGCGGATCAGCTCGAGTGCGGGCACCGGTCCGATCCGCTCGTGGACCAGTACGACCTCGGGCAGTTCGTCGAGCGACTCGGCGGCCAGCCTGGCCAGCATGTCGAGCAGCGAGGTCGAGTCGCCCACGGGTGGAGCCGGTTCGGCGTCCGGCAGCTGGCTGAGGAGGGTGGTGACGGATCGGGCGGCGTCGGGGTCCCCGACGGCGGGGAGGATACGTGTCGTCATCCGGCCCTCACTTGTTCCTGTCTTCGGAGAGGTCGTAGCTGCCGTCACCGGGCCGCAGCTCGGTGGGGCTGCCGTCGGGCAGCAGGGCGAGGCGCACATGCTCGGCGAAGGACTCGGCGTAGGCGACGCGCTGTGCGTCCGCGGTGTCGAGGGCGAAGGTGATCGGGACGGCCTCGGTGGGGCCGTTGGCACGCTCGCCGTTCCGCGGTTCGAGGGGGGTGAGCTCGCCGACGTCGATGACCTCGGCGTTGGCGACGATGAGACGGGACTGGTCCACTTCGCCCTTGTCGCGTGCGGCGAAGGTGGCGAAGATGTTGACCAGCTTGCCGGGCCTGATCTTGCCGGCCACACCGGTCGCCGCATCGATCATGATCGCGATCTCCTGCTGGCCGCTCTCCAGCCGCGGCTCCTTGACGATCATGTCGCTCTGGAGCAGTGAGCCTCTGCGCAGCTGGGTGACGGCCGTCTTCCCGTTGATCGCGCCGAGGTCGGTCACCGCGCTCGGTGACAGCCAGCGCTCGGGCATGCTGACCTTCTCGAACTGCTCAGCGGTCAGGGGAGTGTAGGGTGCTATGTCCGCCTTGACGCGGTAGGCGGTGACTTCCGGCCCGACCTTCGCGTTCACGTCGCTGATCACCGAGAGCACGCCGGCGAACGCGCCGAAGGCGCAGAGTACCGAGAGCAGAAGGAGCAGTACGCCGCGGCGCTGCCGTGCATTCATGGGCGGGACAACCTCGTTCGGAGACGTGGACTGGCGAAGGAGCGGAGCGGACAGGGCCCGGGCGGCGGCTCACCGTCCGTGGCGCGCAGATGCCCCCGGAGTCAGGGCACGGGCCGCGTGAACCTGTGTGTCGACGGCCGGGAGCGGGGCCGAGCAGAACCCGCAGCGGTCACCGATCAGTTGGATGCCGCACCAGGAGCACACCTCTCGCCGTACGGACGAAACCAGTTGATGGAGAACGGAGATGTCCGGAAGGAAGGCGGCGAACTCGATCATTCTGGCCGTGCCCCACCACCGGGCCGAGTCCGCGGGCAGCTGGAATTCCTGCACGTTCTGCACCTGCCAGGCCCGCGCGAGCGTGCCGGTCACCCACTCCGACTGCAGCTGGCCCCGGGCGACCGCCAGCTGGGTGGCGAAGGCGGGCCCCGCAAGGTCTCCGCTGCCGATCCTGATCAACTGGGGCTGCGGGGAGGCCAGTACGCCGAACTGGGAGCCAGGCACCCATGACTTGGCATGGGCCTTCAGGGTCACAGGGACCCGGTCGAGCCGGGCGACCGAGCCCAGCAGGGCCCCCGCATAGACGTAGTGGGCGAGCAGCCGGGCGGCGGAGGCCACGACCCCGGCGCTGAAGTCGCAGACCGACAGCTGCCGCATCTGGCGTACGAGTACGGCGACACCGAGCGGCGGCAGGTCGAGCTTGAGCAGGGCGATCCGGTCGCTCTCCAGGACGGCGCGGACCGTGTGCAGACGTCGTTCATGGGCCGCGGGGATGGAGGCGGGATAGAGAGCGATGACATAGCCGTGCTGTTCCAGCAGCACCGTCATCTCCGCGAGCGCGGCATCCAGCGGCTGGGAGTCGGGCGACTGGAGCAGGGCGGCGGTGGGCGTCTGGTGGTCCGTCGGCGGTAGCACCAGGTCGGCGCTGGTGACAGCTATTGCGGTCGGCACGCTGACTCCCCGTTCAGCTCCGGACACCGGGGTTCCGGCGGCCGCAGTTACTCCTGCTCCGTGCTTCTGCTTCAGCACTCTAACCACGAGTCCGCAGGCAGAGAACACCTTTCAGAACCCTGTGCCGCACCCCGCACACGCTCCGCACAGGAAATATGGGGTGAAGCGGTCGTGAGTCGACTCCCGTTACACGGCGGTGAATTCGGAGCCGTCCGATCCGCCCGGCGGTCGGGCCGACCTGCGACGGCGGGCGGGTCCGTATACCGATCACTGCCAGAGGTCTTGACAACTCGATTGGTCTGGACCAGTTTTACGCCAAGCGGTGGCCACCCGTGTCGCATTTCCTTCCCCACACCCCTCCACATCCCCAACTCCCCCACCGGAGGCTGCAAGTGGACCGCACCACACGTTCACGGAGATGGCTCGGCGGTGCGCTGGCGCTAGCCGTCGGCACCGGCCTGACACTCATGGGCACCGCAGGAACCGCGCAGGCGGCCGACGTCAATGTCGCGAAGAACGCGGGCTTCGAGTCGGGGCTCGCCAACTGGAGCTGTACCGCCACGAGCGGCGCCACCGTCTCCTCGCCGGTGCACGGCGGGGCCGGCGCGCTCAAGGCCACGCCGGCCGGCCAGGACAACGCCAAGTGCACCCAGACCGTGGCGGTCCGGCCCAACTCGACGTACACGCTCAGCGCCTGGGTGCAGGGCGGGTACGCCTACCTCGGCGCCACCGGCACCGGCACCACCGATGTGTCCACCTGGACGCCGGACAGCTCCGCCTGGAAGCAGCTGACCACCAGTTTCCGCACAGGTGCGAGCACCACGTCCGTGACCGTTTACACGCACGGCTGGTACGGGCAGAGCCCGTACTTCGTCGACGACGTGTCCGTCTTCGGCCCGGACGGGGGCGGCGGCCAGGACCCCGACCCGGTCGTTCCCGCCACACCCGCCGGATTCGCCGTCGGGTCCGTGACCTCGTCGTCCGTCGGTCTCGGCTGGAACGCCGTGACCGGCGCCACCGGCTACAACGTCTACCGCGACGGCACCAAGGTCCAGTCGGTGAGCGGCACCTCCGCCACCGTGACCGGGCTCGCGGCGAACACCTCGTACGGATTCCAGGTCACCGCGACCAACACGGCCGGCGAGTCCGCCAGGTCCGCCACGATCACCGGCAGGACCAGCGCCACCGGCCCCACCCCGAACCCGTCCGTGCCCAAGCACGCGCTGACCGGCTACTGGCAGAACTTCAACAACGGCGCCACCGTGCAGAAACTGCGGGACGTCCAGTCGCAGTACGACATCATCGCCGTGTCGTTCGCCGACTCGACGGCCACGCCCGGCCAGATCGTCTTCAACCTCGACCCCGCGGTCGGCTACACGTCGGTCGCCGACTTCAAGGCAGACATCGCCGCCAAGAAGTCCGCCGGCAAGTCCGTGATCATCTCGGTCGGGGGCGAGAAGGGCAACGTCACCATCAACAGTGATGCCTCCGCGACCGCCTTTGCCGACAGCGCCTACGCCCTGATGCAGGAATACGGCTTCAGCGGCGTCGACATCGACCTCGAGCACGGCATCAACTCGACCTACCTCTCCAAGGCTCTGCGCCAACTGTCCGCCAAGGCCGGCTCCGGCATGGTCCTGACGATGGCACCGCAGACCATCGACATGCAGTCGACGGGCACCGAGTACTTCAAGACGGCGCTCGCCGTGAAGGACATCCTCACGGTCGTCAACATGCAGTACTACAACAGCGGTTCGATGCTGGGCTGCGACCAGAAGGTCTACTCGCAGGGCTCGGTCGACTTCCTGACCGCACTCGCCTGCATCCAGCTGGAGGGCGGCCTGGACGCCTCGCAGGTCGGCATCGGCGTCCCGGCCTCCACCCGCGGCGCGGGCAGCGGCTATGTCGACCCGTCCATCGTGAAGAACGCGCTGGACTGCCTGGCCCGCGGCACGAACTGCGGTTCCTTCAAGCCCTCGAAGACCTACCCGGGTATCCGGGGCGCCATGACCTGGTCCACGAACTGGGACGCGACGGCGGGCAACGCCTGGTCCAACGCGGTCGGACCGCACGTCCACGGCCTGCCGTAACCATCGGCGCCACGACCGTGCCCGCAACGGGCCCGGCCCGGCCCCCCCCACCGGGCCCGTACCGCCGCTCCCCCGGCGGTACGGGCCCGCGGGCCGTGCGCGTCACCAGGGCAGCTCGCGGACCTGCTGCACGCACAGCACCACGAACAGCAGCCCCGCCGTCGCCGGCATCACATTGCTCAGCCGGCCTCCACTCGCCCCAGGATGTGACGTGAGTCACTGGGCCACCGAAGCGGGTGGGCGGGACACGCGCAAGAGGGTCAGCCGCGCCGGTCGTCCTCCGTCCCGGTGAGGAAACGGGAGAGTACGAGGTCCAGCTGGGCGGTCAGCTGATCGAGTCCGGTGGATCGGCGGACGGCGACGGTGCAGGTGTAGGCCTTGCCGTCGTAGAGCGTGACGGTGAGCGTGAAGCGGGTGCCGCGCTTGCTGGCGTCGTACTCCACCTGGCCGATTTCGTTCCACAGGAAGTCGGCCTGCACGCCGTCGAGGGTGAGCTCGATCCCGGAGGTGTCGGCGACGACGGATGCCGAACGGTCCGCGAGGACGAACGAGGGTCCTTCAGCGGCAGGTTGTCCCGTGGAAGGGCGGGGCGCGTGGGGCGGGGGGACGGCGGGCGCGTATGCCGGCGGTGCGGGCGCCGCGGTCACGGTCGGCGCATACGCGACCGGCACCCGGTCGGCCGGACCGCCCGGCCCCGGTGGTACGAGAGCCGTCGGCACCCGGTCGGCCGGTTCCGGTCCGCGCTTCGGCCCCTGCTCCGGTCCCTGTGCCGGTGCCTGTGCCGCTGCCTGCTCATGTCCTTGCTCCTGCGGCCCGTCCGGAGGCACCCCGTCCACCGGCTCGGACACGACGGTCGCACTCCGCGCAGGCTCCGGCACCGCGGTCGGCGCCGCCGGTGCGAACACGTCCAGCAGCTCGTCCGGGGTCGGCCGGTCGGCCGGAGACTTCGACAGGCACGCCGCCACGACCTCCCGCACCCCCGCC
The DNA here is from genome assembly GCF_042888425.1 of Streptomyces sp. NPDC002889. Lineage (NCBI taxonomy): Bacteria > Bacillati > Actinomycetota > Actinomycetes > Kitasatosporales > Streptomycetaceae > Streptomyces > Streptomyces sp. NPDC002889. The sequence continues at coordinate 57,366 of NZ_JBIAPT010000013.1, read as the reverse complement.
GGGACCGCCGACACATCCGCCGCCTCGTGCACCGACCGGTACATCAACCCCATCGGCGTACCGTCACCGAAAGCCCTGCCGCCCGCCGCCGCCACCAGCACCGCGCCGAGCGCGAACACATCGGCGGCGCCGGTCACTTCCTCGCCCAGCGCCTGCTCCGGCGCGAGATAGCCCGGGGTCCCGAACGCCGTGCCCGTCGCCGTCAGGCGCGTGGACTCGACCGCCCGTGCGATACCGAAGTCGAGGACCCGGGGGCCGTCCTCGGCCATGATGATGTTGCCCGGCTTGAGATCCCGGTGGACCAGTCCGCACGCATGTACGGCCAGCAGCGCCTCGGCCAGTGCCGCCCCCAGTCGGCGCAGCCGACTCCCGTCCATCGGGCCCTGCGCGGTGAGCAGCGCGGAGAGCGTCGGCCCGGGGACGTACGCGGTGGCCAGCCACGGCGGATCGGCGTCCGGGTCGGCGTCGACGACCGGCGCGGTGTGGAATCCGCCGACCTTGCGAGCTGCGGCGACCTCGGCCCGGAAGCGCTCACGGAAGGCGGGATCGGCGGCGAGTTCGGGGCGGGCCACCTTCACGGCGACCGCGCGGCCGCCTCGCGAACGGGCGAGATGGACCGTGCCCATGCCGCCTTCGCCGAGCTTGCGCTCCACCACGTACGTGCCGATGCGTTCCACGGACGACAGTATGACCGGCTGGCCGAAGGGCCCTCTTGACCAGAACATGCCATGGCTCGACGATGTCCGCCAACAACCTGCACCACGCATGTCGCAAACTGAGCCAACCCCCACAACTCCCGACCCAGGAGACAGCATGCGACTTCGCATCCGCGCGAGCGGACGGAAGGCCGCCACCCTTGCGGCCTTGCTGGCGCTCGCCGTGGCCGCGCCCCTCACGGCCAATGCCTCGACCCCCGACCCGACGGCCCCGGCCGCCGCCACGTCCGACGACGAGCAAGTGACGCAGTATCAGATCCACGGCCCGGCCGACGTCGCCGCGCGCACCGCCATCGCCGCGACCGGCGTGTCGATCGACGAGGTCGACGACCACACCGTCGTCGTCAGCGCCAACGCGGCGCAGGCCAAACGGCTGCGCGCGCTCGGCCACACCCTCAGGGCACTGCCCGCCCCCGCGGCCCGCAGAGCGACGGGCGAGGTCACGCCGTTCGACTTCCCGTCGGCCGACTCCCGGTATCACAACTACGCGGAGATGACCGCGGAGATCAACCAGCGGATCGCCCAGTACCCGAGCATCATGAGCAAGCGGGTGATCGGCAAGTCGTACCAGGGCCGCGACATCGTCGCCATCAAGGTCAGCGACAACGTGGCCACGGACGAGAACGAGCCCGAGGTGCTCTTCACCCACCACCAGCACGCACGCGAGCACCTCACCGTCGAGATGGCGCTGTATCTGCTGCGCGAGCTCGGCGAGGACTACGGCACCGATTCACGGATCACCAATGCCGTGAACGGCCGCGAGATCTGGATCGTCCCCGACCTCAACCCCGACGGCGGCGAGTACGACATCGCCACCGGCTCGTACCGCAGCTGGCGCAAGAACCGGCAGCCCAACACGGGATCGTCGTACGTCGGCACGGACATGAACCGCAACTGGAACTACAAGTGGGGCTGCTGTGGCGGCTCTTCGGGCTCCACGAGCTCCGAGACCTATCGTGGCCGCACCCCGGAGTCCGCGCCCGAGGTGAAGGTGATCGCAGACTTCGTCCGCGGCCGGGTCGTCGGCGGCAAGCAGCAGATCAAGACCGGCATCGACTTCCACACCTACAGCGAGCTGGTCCTGTGGCCGTTCGGCTACACGACGGCCAACACCGCCCCGGGCCTGACCCAGGACGACCGGGACGCCTTCGCCACCGTCGGCCAGAAGATGGCCGCGAGCAACGGCTACACACCCGAGCAGTCGAGTGATCTCTACATCACCGACGGGTCGATCGACGACTGGCTGTGGGGCAACCAGAAGATCTTCGCCTACACGTTCGAGATGTTCCCGTCCAGCTTCGGCGGTGGCGGCTTCTACCCGCCCGACGAGGTGATCGAGCGCGAGACCAGCCGCAACCGGGACGCGGTGCTCCAGCTGCTGGAGAACTCGGATTGCATGTACCGGTCCATCGGCAAGGAGGCCCAGTACTGCGCCTGATGCGCCTCACCCGCACATGAAGGGGCGCCCGGCCACTGCCGGGCGCCCCTTCCGCGCAGGCGATCGGGCGGTGTCAGCCGAGGACGGCCAGGGCGTCGATCTCGATGAGAAGGCCGGCAGGCAGGCCGACGTAGACCGTCGTACGGGCGGCGGGCGCCACCGTCAGGTCCTTGAAGTAGTCGTTGTAGATCTCGTTCATCTCGGCGAAGTGGTCCACGTCGGTGAGATAGACACGGATCATCATCACGTCGTCCCAGCCCGCCCCGCCCTCCCCGAGGATCGCCTCGACGTTGGCGAGCGTCTGCAAGGTCTGCTCGCGCAGCGTGGGACCGGCCGGGGTCGGCGCCCGGCCCTCGACGGCCGGGAGGAAGCCGACCTGTCCGGCGACCTGGAGGATGTTGCCCTTGCGCACTCCGTGGGAGAACCTTGCGGGCGGTGCGGTGTGGGTGGCGGGCGTGATCGCGATCTTCTCGGTCATGGATCTTCCTTCGGAGGTGTGCTGCCTGAGTAATCACGGCTGATGGCGTCGGCCGTGCGGCGCACCAGCGGGAGGAGGGCGAGGAGTTCCTCGGCGGTGACGACGACATTGGGCGCCGAGACCGACATGGCGGCGACGACCCGCCCGTCCGCGCCCCGGACGGGGGCACCGATGCAGTTGATGGACTCCTCGTGGCCGCCGAGGTCGGTGGCCCACCCCTGTTCGCGTACGACGGCGAGCTCCTTGAGGAACGCGGCGGCGTTCGGGATGGAACGGGATGTGTACATGGGGTAGTCGAGCTTCTCGGCGAGGTTCCGCCGCTCGGGCTCGGGGAGGTCGGCGAGCAGCAGCTTGGCGACGGCCGCGACGGTGATCGCGACGGGCTTGCCGATCCGGGAGTACATCCGTACCGGGTAGCGGCTCTCGACCTTGTCGATGTACAGGACTTCGCTCTCCTCGTACACGGCGAGATGGACGGTGTGCCCGATCTGCTCGTTGAGCGCCACGAGATGGGGGTGGGCGATCTCCCGTACGTCGAGGTTCTCGACGGCCTCCTGGGCGAGGGCGAAGAGACGGGCCCCCAGGCGGTAGCGCTGGTCCTGCTGACGGTAGACGAGGCCGTGCTCATGGAGCGTCCGCAGCAGCCGCAGCGCGGTGGACTTGTGCACACCGAGGCGTTCCGCGACCTGTCCGAGGTCGGCAGGCCCCTGCGCGAGCAGCGGCAGAATGCTCAGCGCGCGATCGACGGTCTGGCTCATGCGGTACGTACCTCCTCATCCGCGGCTGCTGTCCAGCCGGGGCCGAGGTGCAGTGTCCCCCAGGCGCCGTCGTCCAGGCCGGCGAGCCGGTCGGCGTGTGCGCGTGTCAGGGGCGCCGCGCGACGGCTCGCCGAGGGGTGGTGGTCGGTGGGGGCACCTCCCGGCGATAGCCGGGGGAGAGTGGGAGGTGCGGCGAGATCGTCGGCGACGGTGAGGACGGCGGCGGCCATGAGATGCCCGTGCCGCAACCGGTGACGCACACTCAGCCCGCGCAGGGTGGCGGACAGGAACCCGGCGGCGAAGGCGTCGCCGGCGCCGACAGGGGCGACGACGTCCACGGTGGGGGCGGGCATGTGCGTGACTGCGTCAGGGGGTCCACCGGTGCCGCCGGGCGGAGGGCTGGGGAAAGGCTCCGAGCGACGGGCGAACGCCGTCGCTCCGCGCGCGCCGCGCTTGACCACCACCACCTCGGGTTCGGGCAGCGCGGCCCGGATGGACCGGGCCCCCCGTACTCCCCATGTCTCCTCGGCCTCGTCCTCCCCCACGAACACGATGTCCGCCCCGCGCGCCAGCTCCAGCAGGACGCGGGCACCCGGGGCATCGCGCCACAGGCCGGGCCGGTGGTTCACGTCGAACGACACCAACGGCCGGCCGGGACGACGCGCGGTCAGGTCGCGCATCAGGGCGAGGCACTGCGGCGACAGGGCGGCCGTGATGCCCGAGACATGCAGCACTCGCCCCGACCACACGGCGTCCCCCGGGACGGTGGCCGCGGACATGGCGGATGCCGCCGACCCGGCCCGGTAGTACAGCACCTCGTGCGTGTCCGTCGCGCGGTCGGTCGCCGTGCGGAAGTAGATGCCGGTGGGGCGGTCCGGATCGCGCTGCACGGCCGAGGTGTCCACCCCGTACGCCGCGATCGACGCCACCAGGTGTTCGCCGAAACCGTCCGCGCCGACCCGGCCGATCCACCGCGCCCGGTGCCCCACCGCGGACAACGCGCACGCGACGTTGGACTCGGCTCCGCCGATGCCGCGCGCGAACGACGTCACTTCGGCGAGGCGTCCCTCCCGCGTGGGCAGGAACGTGACCATGGACTCGCCGAGACAGACGACGTCGACGGGTCCGTGCACGGTTGCGGTCACGATCGCATCTGCTCCTCGCCGGCGGGGCTCACCGGGCACCATTGACCCGGCGTGGCTCGGATGTTAGACAGCGATGAGCGATATACGCAATGGGCGTTGCAGACAACGCAACGCCTTCCCCAGGAGGCCATATGCCAGCCGACCACGCCGCCCCCGCCGTCGAGCGACTCGCGCAGTTGGCGGGCGAACGCGTCGACCACCGCTTCAAGGCACTTCCGCCCGACGCCGCGGGACTCACCGTCGGCGAACTCGCGGCCGCCCGCCGCAACCTCTTCACCGACGGCTTCACCACCCCCGTCCTCGCCCTGTCCGCCGAGTCCCTCGAGCACAATCTGGCTCTCCTTCAGACGTATTCCGAGCGCCACGGCCTCGCCTTCGCCCCGCACGGCAAGACCTCCATGGCGCCCCAGCTCTTCGCGCGCCAACTGGAGCACGGCGCTTGGGGCATCACCGCTGCGGTCCCGCACCAGGCCCGCGTGTACCGCGCGTACGGCATCCAGCGGATCTTCCTCGCCAACGAGGTCGTGGACGCCGCCGCCCTGCGCTGGCTCGCCCGCGAACTGGACACCGACCCCGGCTTCCGCTTCATCTGCTACGTCGATTCCGTCCGCGGCGTCGAGTTGATGGACGACGCCCTCCAGGGCTCCTCCCGCCTCGTGGACGTCGTCGTGGAACTGGGCGCCGGCGAGGGCGCCCGTACCGGAGTCCGTACCGAGGCCGAGTGCGCGGCCGTCGCCGACGCGGTCGCCGCCACGACCACCCTCCGGCTGGTCGGCGTCGCCGGGTACGAGGGAGAGGTGCCGCAGGCGGACGGCGACCGGGTACGCGCCTGGCTGCACCGACTGACCGCGCTGGCCACAGACTTCGACAAGGCCGGCCGCTTCACGGCGGTCGAGGAGATCGTGGTCAGCGCGGGCGGCAGCGCCTGGTTCGACGCGGTCGCCGACGTGTTCTCCGAGACCCCCGAGCTGTCCCGCCCCGTTCTGAAACTGCTGCGCTCCGGTGCGTACGTCTCGCACGACGACGGCCACTACCGCCACCTCACCCCCTTCACCCGCGTCCCCGGCGAGGGCGCGCTCGAGCCCGCGTTCCGGCTGTGGGCGCAGGTCATCTCGCGGCCCACCCCCGAGCAGGCGTTCGTGAACGCGGGCAAGCGGGACGCGGCGTACGACCTCGATCTGCCCGAGGCCCAGGTGGTCCGCGACGGGCGCACGGGCGAACTGCGCCCCGCGACCGGCATCTCGGTCAGCGGACTCTCGGACCAGCACGGCTGGGTCCGTACGACACCGGAGGCCGAGCTCGAGGTCGGTGACTGGCTCGGCATGGGCCTGTCCCACCCGTGCACGTCCTTCGACAAGTGGCAGCTGATTCCGCTGGTCGAGGCGGACGGGACGGTCACGGACTACATCCGCACGTTCTTCTGACCCCTGCGGGGTGCGGAAAAGAACCCCGCCGAAAGGCCCCATGGACCTCCTCATCCGCGGCGCCCGCGTCATCGACGGCACCGGCAGCCACTCCTACCGCGCCGACGTCGGCATCCAGGACGGCCGTATCCAAGCCATACGCCGCGAGGGCGACCCCTCCCTCGCCGGAACCCGGCGCACCCTCGACGCGCACGGCCTCGCGCTCTGCCCCGGCTTCATCGACATGCACGCCCACAGCGATCTCGCTCTGCTGCGCGACCCGGACCATTCGGCGAAGGCCGCGCAGGGCGTCACGCTCGAAGTGCTCGGGCAGGACGGGCTGTCGTACGCGCCGGTCGACGACGCCACCCTCACCGAGGTCCGCACGGCGATCGCCGGCTGGAACGGGGGTGCGCCCGGGGACGCGGGCGTCGAATTCGACTGGCGCACGGTCGGCGAGTACCTGGACCGCCTCGACCGCGGCATCGCGGTCAACGCGGCGTATCTGATCCCGCAGGGCACGGTCCGGATGCACGTGGTCGGCTGGGACGACCGCCCCGCGACCGGCGCGGAGCTCGCGCGGATGAAGCAGCTCGTCGCCGAGGGGCTGGAGCAGGGCGCGGTCGGCCTGTCCTCGGGTCTGACCTACACGCCCGGGATGTACGCGACCGACGCCGAGCTGACCGAGCTGTGCCGGGTGGTGGCGCGGTACGACGGCTACTACTGTCCGCACCACCGTTCCTACGGGGCGGGCGCGCTCGAGGCGTACGAGGAGATGGTCTCCCTGACCCGCCGGGCCGGCTGCGCGCTGCATCTCGCCCACGCCACGATGAACTTCGGCGTCAACAAGGGCCGCGCGCCCGAACTGCTGGCCCTTCTCGACGACGCGCTCGACGCGGGCGCGGACATCAGCCTCGACACCTACCCCTACACCCCCGGCTGCACCACACTGGTCGCGATGCTGCCGAGCTGGGCGGGCGAGGGCGGCCCGGACGCGGTGCTGGCGCGGCTGCGCGACGGGACCACCGCCGAGAGGATCCGCCACCACCTGGAGGACGTCGGCTCGGACGGCTGTCACGGTGTGCCCATCGAGTGGGACACGATCGAGATCTCGGGCGTGGGCGATCCGCGGCTGGCGGACCATGTCGGGCGGACGGTCGGGCAGTTGGCCGGCCTGCGTGGTGAGACACCGTGGGTCACCGCCCGCAGGCTGCTGCTTCAGGACCGGCTCGGCTCGACGATCCTCCAGCACGTCGGGCACGAGGAGAACGTCCGGCAGATCATGCGCCACCGGGTGCACACCGGCGGCAGCGACGGCATCCTCCAGGGAAACAAACCGCATCCGCGGGCGTACGGCACTTTCCCGCACTATCTCGGCCGCTACGCACGGGAGTTGGGCGTCCTCTCGCTGGAGGATGCCGTCGCGCATCTCACCTCGCGCCCGGCCGCCCGGCTGCGACTGCCCGACCGTGGCCAGGTCCGCGAGGGCTACCGCGCCGACCTGGTGCTGTTCGACCCCGACACGGTGGCGGCGGGCTCGACGTTCGACGCCCCGCGTACCCTGCCGGTCGGCATCCCGCATGTGATGATCGACGGCAGGTTCGTCATCGAGGACGGCATCCGTACGAACGTGCTGGCCGGTCGTTCCGTACGCCGCACGACCGCCTAACGCACTCCGCGCGGCCGGAACTGGATGCTGATGCGCGGTCCGACGGGACGCGCCGTCTTGGGGACGGCGTGCTCCCAGGTCCGCTGGCAGGAACCGCCCATCACGAGGAGATCGCCGTGCCCGAGCGGCCTGCGCACCAGCGTCCTGCCACCGCGGCGCGGCCGCAGCACGAGATCGCGCGGCGCCCCCACGGAAAGAATGGCGACCATGGTGTCCTGCCGGGCCCCCCGCCCGATCCGGTCCCCGTGCCAGGCCACGCTGTCGTGGCCGTCGCGGTAGTAGCACAGCCCGGCCGTGCGAAACGGCTCCCCCAGCTCGTCGCCGTAGTGCCGCGACAGCTCGGCGCGGGCCCGGTCCAGCACGGCGTGCGGCAGCGGGTCGTCCTCCCGGTAGTAGGCGAGCAGCCGGGGCACTGCCACCTCCCGCTCGTACATCTGCCGCCGCTCCGCCCGCCAGGGAACGGTACCGACGAGCTCGTCGAACAGCGCGTCCGCGCCGCCGAGCCAGCCGGGCAGCGCATCGATCCAGGCACCGTCACCGAGGATGGTCCGGCGCACACCGTCGAGCGGACCGAGGCGGATCTCGTCCGTCTGATCGAAGAGCGAACCCTGCAGATGTACTGCCATAGATCCAGGGTACCCCCAAAACCGAACACATGAACTATTTAGCGTGCCGGGAGCAGCGGGCGGTAGCGTCTGCCCGGCCCCACGCCGTCCCAGGCCGGAAGGACACCGCCGTGACCGTCGAACGAGTCGGCCCGCCCCCGATCGCGAGCGAACGCGAGATGCTGCGCGCCTTCCTCGACTTCCACCGGGACACCCTCGCCATGAAGTGCGAGGGCCTGGACGACGAGGCGCTGCGCCGCCGCTCCATGCCGCCGTCGACACTGTCGCTGCTCGGCCTGGTCCGTCATATGGCCGAGGTGGAGCGCAACTGGTTCCGCCGGACGATCAACGGCGAGGACGTCCCTCTGGTGTGGTCCGAGGAGGGCGACTTCCAGGTGGCCTACGACGCGAGCACGGCCACCGGGTCGGAGGCGTTCGAAGCCTGGCGCACGGAGGTCGGGCACTCCCGCCGGATCGAGGCCGCCGCCGAGTCCCTCGACATCACCGCCTATGCGCGCCGCTGGGAACAGGACGTGTCGCTGCGGCTGGTGATGCTCCACATGATCCACGAGTACGCCCGGCACAACGGACATGCCGATTTCCTGCGCGAGGGCATCGACGGGACCGTTGGGGTCTGAGTTTGCCCCGATCCGTTACCGGCCTTCCCTTTTCGCGTTGAACGGGGAGTGAAGGCCGCAAACCCTGCGGCTGACCTCTCATTTTTCAAGGAGAAGTTGATGTCCCGTATCGCGAAGGCTGTCGCTGTTGTCGCCGGTTCTGGTGCCCTGATCGCCGGCGGCGCCGGCATGGCCGCAGCCGACGCCGGCGCGCTGGGCGCCGCTTCCGGCTCGGCCGGTGTCGCCGCGGGCAACGTCCTGCAGGTCCCGGCCCACGTGCCGGCCAACGTCTGCGGCAACACGGCCAACGTGATCGCCCTGCTCAACCCGGCGTTCGGCAACCCGTGCCTGAACGGCGCGGACGCCTAGGACGCCTGAGCGTCACCATCCCGCACACTGTGGCCTCCCTTCACCACCTGGGGGAGGCCACCGTCATGTCCGGCCTGCCGGGCGCGGATCCGGTGCCGGTCGCCGCCCTGGCAGGTGGTCGGGCTCATGGACCAGGCTCGCGGGGAGCGCCGGCAGCGGCGCGGTCGGACCTCACCGCTGGGGGCGACCGGTTCGAAAGGCCGTTCCTCCCGTCCCCCACCACCCGATCCGGGCAGTGACTTCGCCGACGGGCGCGCGTTGGCGGTCGTATGGCAAGGATTTCCGCGCCTGCTCGATGGCAGCGCGTCCACACGAGTACGGCTCCGGCCCCGGCGACAGCGCCGCCCGGCAGCAGCCCGATCTATGAACAGCTGGCGCGGGAGTGGGCCGCCGCCGGGCGCACGCTGCCGGGCCGGCCGGACAGCGAATGGACCCGGCTCACCCTGTTCCCGCCGCCCCCGGTGGACGAGACCGTGCCCCCTGCGTCCCGCCGGGGCTGGCTGTACGACCGGCACACGGCCTGACCCGCGGGCCGCCCGGCCGTGCCGTGGGCGCATCGTTTCCCGTACGGTCACGGCTCGTTACCCCTTGCGACGGCGGAGAGCACCGCCGGAGAAAGGGATGCGAAACCATGAAGCACTCGAGGGCTGCTGCCATCATCGCCGGTTCCGTCGTGGCGATGGGGGTGGCCTCGCCCGCCTTCGCGGCCGGTACGACGCAGATGCCTCCCATGAGCCTGACCGGCGGCCTCGACCGGGCCCTGGCCTCGTCCCCCGCAGTGGATGCGCATGACGCGGGTTCCATGGTCGACTCGGCCGCCACGACCGCCACCGACCTGAACAACGCCAGGAGCAAGGCTCCGGAAAAGCTTCTCAAGCAGGCGGCGTCGGCCACCCCGATGCTGGGCGGCATCTCGCTCGCCAGCTGAACCGGCCGGAGCAGACAGCAGGGTGGCGCCCCCGGCCGGAACCCGGGGCGCCACCCTGCTGTGCAGTGCACCGGAGCGCCGTGGCGGCGGTGCGGGGTTCGGTGCTACGCGGTCAGCCGTTGACCGCCGCGTTGCCGGACGCCGGGTTCAGCGCGCCGATGACGTTCACCGTGTTGCCCGAGACGTTGACCGGGACGTGCGCCGGAACCTGGGCCAGGTTGCCCGAGGCGACGCCCGGCGACCCGGCGGCGTCGCCCTGCGCTCCGGCGTCGGCGAACGCGGAACCCGACGCGGCACCGGCGGCCAGACCGGCGGCGGCCAGCACCAGAGCAGCCTGCTTGACAGTCTTCATGGAAAAGCACCTTCTGTTCGATGTTCTGCCCCGTCCAGGGGCTCGCGGTAATCGCAACGGGATGAGCCACATGGATGGCACGGCCCACTCGCATGAGTGCCCCGTTCGGCCCAACGTCCGTAACAGTCACGCCACAGGTGAGCGAATTTCGGTCGCCGCGATTCTCATATTCTTATTTCCGCCCGGACCGCCCTTCGGTTTCACTTACCGGTCGCAATTGGCACGGGGTTCGGGGGAAGGATCCATTCCGCGCAAGCACCGCCGGTGCGGCATCCGGGTGAGCGTCCGCAACCAGTCCCGCATCGGCGGTGGTTGGCCGGGCATGACGTGCGATCGGGGACTCACGTGCCGCCGTACACACCGAGCAAAGGACATTTCAGAAGCACACAGGGGCCGGGATTCACATCCCGGGAAAATAGCCAGAAATAAATCCGACGAATCAGGTGCCGCCTGCGGGAGGATTACCCGTGAGGCATACGAGTGACTTTTCGGTTCAGCGGTCGCGCGCTGGTTTCCCTGTGGGAATGAAATCGTTACTAGTTCCGCAGAGGCACTCGCCGGCATGGAATGCGCGGCTGCGCAGCGCGATGGTCGCGGCTGCGTACGGTGCCACTGCTGAAAGGATCAAAATGAACCGCATGAAGGCTGCAGCCGTTGTCGCAGGTGTCGTCATGGCGCTCGGCGGCGCCGCCGCGCCCGCCATGGCCGACGCGGGAGCCGAGGGTTACGCCGTGGGTTCGGCGGGCGTCCTGTCCGGCAACGTCATCCAGGCCCCGATCCACCTTCCACTCAACGCCTGCGGCAACAGCCTGACCGTGATCGGCCTGCTGAACCCGACGCTCGCGAACACCTGCGGGAACGTCTGACAACACCTGACATTCTGCGGAACGGCCCCGAGGAGCGCATGCTCACCGGGGCCGTTCCATTGAATTCCGGTGATCTCGGAATTCAGGATGCGTGAGGACTAGAGCGGCCTCGTCCCGATCACGACGGTGGCATCCAGGTCCTCGCAGACGGCCACCCGCGGGTCGAGCCCATGATGGGCGAACGCGGCGACGGTGAGCGGCGCCTGACGCTCACTCGTCTCGATCAGCAGCACGCCGCCCGGCGCGAGCCACTGCCCCGCCCCGGCCGTCACCCGCCGCTGGACCCCGAGCCCGTCGGCCCCACCGTCCAGCGCGACCAGCGGTTCGTGGTCGCGGGCCTCCGGAGGCAGCAGCCCGATCTCCTCGGTCGGCACATACGGCGCGTTGGCGACGAGGACATCGACACGCCCGATGAGCGAGAAGGGCAGGGGTTCGTACAGATCCCCCTCGTACACCTGCCCGCCGGCCGAAGCGACATTGCGCCGGGCGCACCGGACCGCCGTGGACTCGATGTCGGCGGCGTGCAACTCGCCCCGCCCGAGGGCCGCGACGACGGCCGCCCCCACGGCCCCCGACCCGCAGCACAGGTCCACGACCACGGCACCGGGCGGGGCGAGCCTGACGGCCTGCCCGACAAGGAACTCGGTACGGCGGCGGGGTACGAACACCCCGGGGTCGACGGACACCCGCGTCCCGCAGAACTCGGCCCAGCCGAGGACGTGCTCGAGCGGCAGCCCGCGGACGCGCTGTTCGACCATGGTGGCGAGTTCGCCGGGGTCGCGTGCGGTGGAGATGAGGAGATCGGCCTCGTCCTCGGCGAAGACGCAGCCCGCGCCACGGAGGGTCGTGACGACGGCGGAGTAGGAACGGGACAACGGGGGAACGAGCATGGGAGCCTTCCGGGTACCGAAGGGCACCCTCGCGGTCACCTACGCCCGGTGGTCGACCGCTCGGCCAAGAGATGAGGGCACCCAGCCTGCTACTGCGGTAATGGGTCTCACCTCCAGGGCTCGTCGCTGCCGCACTTGAGCCCGCAACTCTACAGGACCCCGAGCCCGACGGCCCTGCGGATACCGCGAGTTCCTCCGGTGCGGGCCCTGCGGGCACCACGCCCGGCCGATCGGCCGACGCACCTCGTCGCGCACCTTCAGGGCCTTCCGCGCCGTCGCGTCGAGGCCGGCGGAGCCCGGGTCCGTCCGCGCGTCTGCCCCGGGGTGAGGAACGCGACGTGGCACCGTGTTCTCGTCGTCCCACGCGCACGCGGGGACGGGGGACGTTCCGTCCGTGGAGGAGTCCGATGAGGGCTGCTCCGGGTACGGCCGGGGCGGGTGGAGCCCTTGCGGGTGCGACGGCGGGCACTGCATGGCCATGACCACACGCCCTCCGCGCCCCAAAAGTGACCAGGACAACACACCCACCCGATCACCGCAGGAATCGCAGGCAGCCCGCCGCCCCCACAGCGCTTTCGAAGGATCCCCGCGACTCCTACCCCGAGAAGCAACAAAGCGGACATTAGTATCAGGGGCGTCGTGGCCCAAAACACGGAGCGATCACCGTTACGCGCCCGTAAGCTCGCGGACATGCAGGTGATCCAGTCCACGAAGCTCGCAAACGTCTGTTACGAAATCCGGGGCCCCGTCCTCGAAGAGGCGATGCGGCTGGAGGCTGCAGGTCATCGCATCCTCAAGCTCAACACCGGCAACCCGGCCGCCTTCGGGTTCGAGTGCCCGCCGGAGATCCTCGAGGACATCCTCCGCAACGTCGGCGGAGCGCACGGCTACGGCGACGCCAAGGGGCTGCTGTCCGCGCGGCGGGCCGTCATGCAGCACTACCAGACCAAGGGCATCGACCTCGACGTCGAGGACATCTACCTCGGCAACGGCGTCTCCGAGCTCATCCAGATGTCGATGCAGGCACTGCTCGACGACGGTGACGAGGTGCTCGTCCCGGCGCCCGACTATCCGCTGTGGACCGCGTCCGTGTCGCTCGCCGGCGGCACCGCCGTGCACTACCGCTGCGACGAGCAGGCCGACTGGATGCCCGACCTCGCCGACATCGAGCGCAAGATCACCGACCGCACCAAGGCGATCGTGATCATCAACCCGAACAACCCCACGGGCGCGGTCTACGACGACGAGATGCTGCGCGGGCTCACCGAGATCGCCCGACGGCACAATCTGATCGTCTGCTCGGACGAGATCTACGACAAGATCCTCTACGACGGGGCCACGCACACCCCCACAGCCACCGTCGCGCCGGACCTGATGGTGCTCACGTTCAACGGGCTGTCGAAGAACTACCGCGTGGCCGGGTACCGCTCCGGCTGGATGGCGGTCTGCGGACCCAAGGCCCACGCCTCCTCGTACATCGAGGGACTGACGATCCTCGCGAACATGCGGCTGTGCGCCAACATGCCGGCCCAGCACGCGGTGGCCACGGCGCTCGGCGGACGGCAGTCGATCGAGGAGCTGGTGCTGCCCGGCGGGCGGATTCTGGAGCAGCGGGACGTCGCCTACGAGCTGCTGACGCAGATCCCGGGCGTGACCTGCGTGAAGCCCAAGGGTGCACTGTATCTCTTCCCTCGGCTCGATCCCAAGGTCTACAAGATCAAGGACGACCGGCGGATGGTGCTCGATCTGCTGCGCGCAGAGAAGATCATGGTCGTGCAGGGCACGGGCTTCAACTGGCCCGATCCCGACCACTTCCGCATCGTCACGCTCCCTTCGTCGAAGGACCTCGCGGACGCGGTGACAAGGATCGGGGCGTTCCTCGACGGGTACGGGCAGCACTGACGTCACTTCGTAGAGCGACCAGGGTCAACTTTAGACTCGATCCAAGGTAGGATGGTCTCCTGTCAGCAAGCAGGAGGCCATTCCCATGTACGAACCGATCCGCGCCAAGTCGGTACACACCATGGCGCCTGCCACCGACGCCGCCGACTTTCCCCACCGGTCCCGGGAGGAGGAGCTGGACATCCAGCTCGCCGGGCATCTGGCCGCCCTGCTCGCCGTCACGGACGAGCTGGGGCTCGAGAAGCAGGGCGATCGCATCGCCGCGCAGGTCTCACGGCTGCGCGGGACGCCGCCGGTGCGCCATGCCGCACAGAGCCGCGCCGACGCCCCCGCACTGCACCGTCGCGCGCTCGCACTCGCGGGCCGTGCGCTCGTCGTCGCCGCGTCCCGCGCGGACACCGCAGCCGCGATCCTCGCCGCCGAGCGCATGGACGCGCACACCGCCGCCCTGCACGACACGCGGCTGGTCGGCGCCCCCTGACGGCCCCGGTCCGCGGGCCGACGAGGCGCGCGGACCGGGTGCCACCCACCCCGGGCGGCCAGGACGGCGTACCGGTGCCGGGCCTGCCTGTTGCGCCGGTGCTGCGCGGACTTCACCTCCCGTCCACCTGGTCCCGCCCGGAATGTGGGTTTCCGCGAGCACGCTGCACCCGTGAGACGCATCGCAGGAATCGTCCTGGCGGTGATGCTGATCGGTGGTGTGGCAGTCGCCGTGATCGCAGGCCGCGAAAGCCCGGACACAGGCACGGCAACGAAGACCGTGCAGGGAGTGATCGGATCGGAGAAGGCGGAGTTCTTCGCCGATCCACAGGTGGTGAAAGCCCTGGCTGCCAAGGGCTTCACCGTGCGGACGGAGACCTCCGGGTCCTGGGCCATGGACCAACAGGCCCTTGAGGGGCAGGACTTCGCGTTCCCGTCGTCCAAGGCACCCGCCGATGAGCTGCGGCGCCGGGCGAAGGTCCGGGGCGGCCCGATCCGCCCCTTCTACTCGCCGCTCGTCGTCGTCGCGCACCGCGCCGCCGCACAGGTCCTCGCGGACAACGGGCTCGCCACGCTGAGCGGCGCATCGACCGGGACGCTGCGGATGGAGCCGTATCTGAAGGCCGCGCGGGCCGACCGGACCTGGCAGCAGCTCAAGGGAGCAGCCGGGCATGCCGAGTTGACCGGGACCGTGTTCATCACCAGCACCGACCCCGTCGCGTCGAACTCCGGCGCGCTGTATCTGGCCGCGGCCTCGTACGTCACCGACGGCGGCAGGGTCGCAGCCGACGAGGCTGCCGTGGACCGGACCGCGCCGCTGCTGAAGAAGCTGATCAGCGTCCAGGGGGCGCAGCAGACCAGCAGCGACGCTCCGTTCCGGGACTTCATCAGTGGCGTCGGCAATCCACTGGTCCTCGTGTACGAGTCACAGGTGGCCTCGCTGCTGCTGCAGAAACAGGACCTGGGGGATCTCGTCGTCCTCTATCCGGACACCACCGTCTCCAGCGACCACACACTCGTCCCGCTGACCGAGAACGGGCGCGCGCTCGGTGAACTGCTCGGCTCCGACACCCGGTTGCGCGAGCTCGCCGTACGGCACGGGTTCCGGCCGCAGGGGGCGGCCGCGGAGTTCACCGCCGCGACCGCCGGCTACACCGACTTCCTCAACCAGAAGCTGACCGGGATCCGCCAGGCGCCCGTGCCGACCGCTGAGGTCCTGCACGCGATGGCCGAACGGACCAGGTCCTAGGGGGACTTCACCATGACCGCACAGCAGCACAGCAGTGAACCGCTGGTACTCACGGCGCCTGAGCCGGTCGCACCGGTCCGGGCCGAGCAGGCGTCCGGACTGGTCCCGCTCGACGACACCGTCCGTACGGAGATGACACGCCGCGCCGACGAGTACGTGTCGTCGCTCGCCGGACTCGACGCCCGCTCACCCGAGTTCGCGACCCGCATCGGCGAGATCGCCTCGCTCGGAGCGGGCGAGATCCGCAGCGCGGCCCAGCAGTCCAACCGGATGCTGGACCGCACCGTACGCTCCCTGTCCGAAGGCGGCGAGGACGCCCAGGCCCGCGTCGGATCCTCCCTCGTCGCACTGCGACGTACCGTCGAGGACCTCGACCCGCGTGACACGCCCGGAAAGGGGGCACGCCGGCTGCTGGCCAAGCTGCCCGGGGGCAACAAACTCCGGGACCATGTGGCCAAATACGCCTCCTCCCAGGCGACGCTCAACAAGATCGTGGGCGCGCTCCGCGGCGGCCAGGACGAACTGCGCCGCGACAACGCAGCGCTGCACACGGAGCGGGCGCGCCTGTGGGAGTCCATGGGCAAGCTCCAGGAGTACGCGGTTCTCA
The DNA here is from genome assembly GCF_042888425.1 of Streptomyces sp. NPDC002889. NCBI lineage: Bacteria > Bacillati > Actinomycetota > Actinomycetes > Kitasatosporales > Streptomycetaceae > Streptomyces > Streptomyces sp. NPDC002889. The sequence goes on along the minus strand of NZ_JBIAPT010000013.1, from coordinate 40,894 downwards.
CCGAGGCGCTCGACGCCGCGGTCGGTGAGCGGATCGCGTCGGTGGAGATGACGGACCCGGTCCAGGCCGACGCGCTGCGTGCGGACGTGCTCTTCCCGGTCCGCCAGAAGCACCAGGACCTGCTCACCCAGCTCGCGGTCTGCGCACAGGGGTATCTCGCCATGGACGTCGTACGCCGCAACAACGAGGAGCTCATCAAGGGCGTCGACCGTGCGGCGACCACGACGGTCTCGGCCCTGCGCATCGCGGTGATGCTGGCCTCCGCTCTGGACAACCAGCGCAAGGTGACCGAACAGGTCAACACCCTGCGCTCCACGACGGAGGACCTCATCCGCGGCAACGCCGAGATGCTGGCAACCCAGAGCGGCGAGATCCAGCGCATCGCGGCCGACCCGGCGGTGGGCGCGGAGACGCTGCGTACGGCGTTCCAGCAGATCTACCGGACGCTGGACGCGATCGACACGTACAAGGCCCGGGCGACCGAGTCGATGGCGGCGACCGTCGAGTCGCTGACCGGTGAACTCCAGGCCGCCGGCCGCTACTTGGAACGCACACGCACGGCCGAAGCGCTCGAGGGGGGCCTTTCATGAGCGGCTCCACCGCACGCCTGCGCCGTGCCGCGGCCCGCGCGATCGGCCACGGGCGGGGGTGGGCCACGCCCCGTGGACGCCGGGCCGCGGCCCCGTGGACCGGGCGGCGCCACGCGGCCGGAGCACGCGTGAAAACCGTGCGGGCCGTCGTAGGCGTGTCCCTCGGCCTGACCCTGATCGGCGGCTGCACCACGGAGGGGAGCGGCCGGGACAGGACCCTGCCCGTCAAGAGCCGCGTCACGCTGCGTGTCCTCGCCTCCAGTGAGCTCCAGGACATGCGGCCGGTCCTGGATGCGGCCCGTGAGGCCACCGGGATAGGCGTGGAGGCCACCTGGAGCGGGACGCTCGATGCCGTCGAGCAGATCGCGTCGGGGAAGGCCGACGGGGTCTACGACGCCGTGTGGCTGTCGTCCAACGACTATCTGCGGCTGCGGCCCGGTGTCGGCTCGCGCATCAGCTCCGAGACTCCGATCATGACCTCTCCCGTCGCGCTCGGCGTGCGGACGCAGACCGTGCGGCGGCTCGGCTGGCAGCCCGACGACGTCACCTGGACCCAGGTGCACAGGGCTGTCGCCGACGGCCGGCTGACCTACGGCATGACCGATCCGGTCCGCTCCAACTCCGGCTTCTCCGCCCTGATCTCCGTCGCGTCGGGCCTGTCCGGCGCGCAGTCCGCGCTCACCGACGCCGATGTGCGCACGGCGACACCGAAGCTCAAGGAGTTCTTCGCCGGGCAGCAGCTCACCTCCGGCTCCTCGGGGTGGCTGGCCACCGCGTACGCCCGCCGCACCTCCGTCGACGCGCTCGTCAACTACGAGTCCGTCCTGCTGTCCATGAACCGCGACAGCCGCGCCGGGCTCACCGTCATCCGGCCCAAGGACGGGGTGGTGACCGCCGACTACCCCTTCACCCTGCTCACCTCCGCCACGTCACAGGCACGCGCCGCCGGCCGGAGTCTGACCACGTATCTGCGCGAGGCCGAGGCCCAGCGCGCGATCACCGGGAAGACGCTGCGCAGGCCCGTGGTCGCCGGGGTGAGGCCGGCTGCGGCGCTCGCCGCCGGGACCCGCCGCGAACTGCCCTTCCCCGGCACCCGGTCCGTCGCCGACGGACTGCTGGAGGCGTACGACAACAGGTTGCGCCGGCCCTCGCGCACGGTGTACGTCCTGGACACCTCCGGCTCCATGGAGGGCGAGCGGCTGCAGCGCCTCAAGGACGCGCTCACCGAGCTGACCGAGGACTTCCGGGACCGGGAGGAGGTGACGCTGATGCCGTTCGGATCGGCGGTCAAGCGGGTCCGTACGCATACGGTCGACCCGGATGGCCCCGACGCCGCCCTCAGGGCCATCCGCGCCGACGCGGCCGCGCTGAGCGCCGAGGGCGAGACCGCGATCTTCAGCAGCCTTCAGGATGCCTACGAGCACCTGGGGCGCGCGGACTCCACGAAGACGTTCACCTCGATCGTCCTGATGACGGACGGCGAGAACACCACGGGCGCCCGGCCCGCGGCCTTCGACGCGTACTACGGGCGGCTGCCGGCCGGCCGCCGCCACACCCCCGTCTTCCCCATCCTCTTCGGCGACTCCGACCGCGCGGAGCTGGAGCACATCGCCACCCTCACCGGCGGCCGGCTCTTCGACGCGACGAAAGGTTCGCTGGACGGCGCGTTCGAGGAGATCCGTGGCTATCAGTAGAAGGGCGCTCGGCTATCTCGAGTCCACCAAGAACCTCACGGGCTGCGCTCTCGGGATCGGCGGACTCGCCCTCACCTTCACCGGATTCGCAGGCCTCTACTGGCCGCTCGTGATCGCCGGGCTGTACGGCGCGGGCGCGCTGATCGTCCCGCCCGAGCGGCCGCCGGCCCCGGACTTCCCCGACCCGGCCGAGCAACTCGACACCCTGCGCGCCGACTTCACCACCCTGCACGCCTATCTGGCGTCCGTGGAACTGCCGCCCGCCGCGGGTGGCCGGCTCACCGAGCTGACCGAGCTGCTCGCGGCCCTGCTCGAGACCGGCTGGGTGGCGGAGGTACTCGCCCAGGACCCGGAGGGCGTGCACGCCCTGGCCCGCACGATCCGGCAGGACATCCCGGAGTCCGTCGACACCTTCGTACGCACCCGCTGGTGGAGCCGCCTCGCCCCGGGTGCGGAGCCGCCGGAGCGTCATCTGGAGCGACAGCTCGGGGTGCTGCACGCGGAGGCGGACGCGCTGGCGGCGGAGCTCCGCGAGACGGAGTCCCGACGCCAGCAGACCCACACCCGCTATCTGGAGGAGCGGGGCGGGGTCGCCTCGTAGCGCGGCGCCGGACGGACACTGCCCGACGGACACTGCCGGAAAAGGGTCCGGCCCCCGAAGCCGGTGAGGTGGCCTCGGGGGCCGGGACGCGGCGGGTCGGGAATTGACCCCCACAGGTCAGGGCGGATGTCGGGCAGACCCGCCGCGTTGGCCGTACGGGGCCGGGTCAGCCGAGCCGGGCGACCAGCGCGCGGTACTCGTCCCACAGCTCCTTGGGCGTGTGGTCACCGAAGGTGTTGAGGTGCTCGGGGACCAGCGAGGCCTCCTCGCGCCACACCTCGGCGTCGACCTTGAGCAGGAAGTCCAGGTCGTCCTCCGCCAGCTCCAGGCCGTCGGTGTCCAGGGCCTCCTTGGTCGGCAGGATGCCGATGGGGGTCTCGACGCCCTCGGCCTTGCCCTCCAGGCGCTCCACGATCCACTTCAGGACGCGGCTGTTCTCACCGAAGCCGGGCCACACGAACTTGCCGGCGTCGTTCTTGCGGAACCAGTTCACGTAGTAGATCTTCGGCAGCTTGGACTGGTCCGCATCCTTGCCGACCTTGATCCAGTGGGCCATGTAGTCGCCCATGTTGTAGCCGCAGAACGGCAGCATGGCGAACGGGTCGCGGCGCAGCTCGCCGACCTTGCCCTCGGCGGCGGCGGTCTTCTCGGAGGCGACGTTCGCGCCGAGGAAGACACCGTGCTGCCAGTCGAAGGACTCGGTCACCAGCGGCACGGCCGAGGCGCGGCGGCCGCCGAAGAGGATCGCCGAGATCGGCACACCCTTCGGGTCCTCCCACTCCGGTGCGGCGATCGGGCACTGCGCGGCCGGGACGGTGAAGCGGGCGTTCGGGTGGGCGGCCGGGGTCCCCGACTCAGGGGTCCAGTCGTTGCCCTTCCAGTCGGTGAGGTGGGCCGGAGTCTCCTCCGTCATGCCCTCCCACCAGATGTCGTTGTCGTCGGTCAGCGCGACGTTCGTGAAGACGGCGTTGCCCCACAGGGTCTTCATGGCGTTGGCGTTGGTGTGCTCGCCGGTGCCGGGCGCGACGCCGAAGAAACCGGCCTCGGGGTTGATCGCGTAGAGGCGGCCGTCCTCGCCGAAGCGCATCCAGGCGATGTCGTCGCCGATGGTCTCCACGGTCCAGCCGGAGATCGTGGGCTCCAGCATGGCGAGGTTGGTCTTGCCGCAGGCCGACGGGAAGGCGGCGGCGACGTACTTCGACTCGCCCTGCGGCGGGGTCAGCTTGAGAATGAGCATGTGCTCGGCGAGCCAGCCCTCGTCGCGGGCCATGACGGACGCGATACGAAGGGCGTAGCACTTCTTGCCGAGCAGGGCGTTGCCGCCGTACCCGGAGCCGTAGGACCAGATCTCACGGGTCTCGGGGAAGTGCGAGATGTACTTCGTGGAGTTGCACGGCCACGGGACGTCGGCCTCGCCCTCGGCGAGCGGGGCGCCGAGGGTGTGGACGGCCTTGACGAAGAAGCCGTCGGAGCCGAGCTCGTCGAGGACCGGCCGGCCCATGCGGGTCATGGTGCGCATGGAGACGGCGACATAGGCGGAGTCGGTGATCTCGACGCCGATCGCGGACAGCGGCGAGCCGAGCGGGCCCATGCAGAACGGGACGACGTACATCGTCCGGCCCTTCATCGAGCCGCGGAAGATGCCCTGCTCACCGGCGAAGATGTCCTTCATCTCCGCGGGGGCCTTCCAGTGGTTCGTGGGACCCGCGTCCTCCTCCTTCTCGGAGCAGATGAAGGTGCGGTCCTCCACGCGGGCGACGTCACTGGGGTCGGACGCGGCGTAGTACGAGTTCGGGCGCTTGATCGGGTCCAGCTTCTTGAAGGTGCCCTTGGCAACAAGCTCCTCGCTGAGCCGGTCGTACTCGGCTTCGGAACCGTCACACCAGACGACGTTGTCCGGCTGCGTGATTGCTGCGATCTCGTCGACCCAGGAGATGAGTTCCTGGTGGGTGGTGGGAACGATGCCGGGAGCCGCGTTGTCGCGCGCCACGATTGCTCCTAAGTGAGGGGTTTATTGGTTGTTGCCCCGTGGGGGCTGCGACCCGGACGCTTCGTAGGCGCTCATCCGGTGCCGACCGCACTCATCTGATCATCGGTGCCAATCGCCCATATGTCCAGAGGAGCTCTCACGTGAGCATCGCCACTGTTGACTGCTACCTACGGTCGCGTAGGTAGCATTCCGACCATGACTGCTGCCGCGCCCGAAGTGACCGAGCTCGACCCGCCGCCGGTGAAGCCGAGACTGCGCGGGTGGTTGCACGCGGGGATGTTCCCCGCCGTACTCATCGCCGGAGTCGTCCTCACAGCGCTCGCCGACTCGACGCGCGGCCGCATCGCCTGCGGTATCTACGTGTTCACCGCCTGCCTGCTCTTCGGCGTGAGCGGGCTCTACCACCGGGGCACCTGGGGTCCGCGCGCCACGGCCGTGCTGCGCAGGCTGGACCACGCCAACATCTTTCTGATCATCGCGGGCACATATACCCCGCTGACGCTGCTGCTCCTCCCCATCTCCACCGGGAGGGTGCTGCTGTGGGCGGTTTGGGCCGCCGCGCTGGCGGGAATCGCATTCCGGGTGTTCTGGGTCGGGGCGCCGCGCTGGCTGTACACGCCCTGCTACATCGCGATGGGCTGGGCCGCGGTGTTCTTCCTGCCCGACTTCATGCGCGCCGGCGGGATCGCGGTGCTGGTCCTGGTGATCGTCGGCGGGGTGCTCTACAGCGTGGGCGGCGTGATCTACGGCCTCAAGCGGCCCAACCCGTCACCACGGTGGTTCGGCTTCCACGAGGTGTTCCACACCCTCACGCTCGCGGCGTTCATCGTCCACTACGTCGGCATCTCGCTGGTGGCCTACTAGGCCCTGTCCGGGCACTCCCGACAGACATACCCTCGCGACCCCGCCCCCCTCTGGAGCCGGTCACGCAGATGGTCCAGACCTGTCCTTCACAGGTCTGGACCATCTGTTTCGGGCCGCTGGTGCGGCACTGTCGTCAACGGGCCGTGCGCAGATCCCCCTTCGCGCACGCCAGCCCGTCCCGGTTCGGGTCGAGCCGCAGGGGGTCGTCCTTGCCGTTCACCTTCAGGCGACCGTAGTCATGCGCCTTCAGCCACGCGCACCTCGCCGCCGTCGTCGCCTTCACCTTCTTCGGGAACACCGTCGGGACACAGACTCCCGCCGCGCCGTAGTGCCGGTCGCAGCCCGCGATCTCCGGGCTGACGGGTACCGAACCCCGCTTCTTCTGCGCCTTCTTGGGCGCCTTCGCCAAGTCGTCCGCGAAATCGTGGACGTGCGCCGAAGGTGCCTCGTCGGACGCGGCCATCGCGGTGGGCCCGCCCAGGTGCACCCACTTCGCCACCGACGGGATGCCGTTCGCGTCCACCGCGAAGAGCATGTACCAGCCGGGCGGCGCGAGGTTCGGGTTGCTGGTGACATTGAGGTCGATGTTGTTCCCGTCGACCGTCATCGGCAGGTCCACGAACCGCTGGTTGGGGTCGGAGGAGTGCGTCACCGCCGCCGGACGGATCAGCTCCGCCTTGGCGATCGGCCGGTCGACCGTGATCCGCTGGGTGTCTCCGTACGTCCACTGGCCGTCGATGACCGAGGTGATCTGCGGCCGGGCGCCCTTGAGCAGGTACGGCGGGGTGTAGACCGACACATTGTGGTTGTACGTGCCGTTGCCCGGGTTGTCGCCCACGGACATCACCCTGCCGTCGGGCAGCAGGAACGACGAGGAGTGGTACGTCCGCGGGATCGGGTCGGTGGCGAGCCCCGACTCCCAGGTGTTGGTCGCCGGGTCGAAGAACGACGCCTCGTACACCGGATCGGCCCGGTCGTGCAGACCGCCTCCGGTCTCCAGCACCTTCCCGTCCGGCAGCAGCACCGCCGAGACGAACATCTTGCCCTCGGCCCCCGTCTGCGGCCGGCGGCCCTGACCCTGGTCGACCTCGCCCTGCGGCAGCAACGGGCCGTGCGTGTAGGCCGGGCTGGGCTGCTTCAGGTCGATGATGTCGGTCAGCCGGTTGGCGACGGGGTTGGTCTCGTTGTTGCCGCCGCCGACCGTGAGCACACGCTGCTCCTGGGCCGGCGGCAGCAGGACGCTCGCCGACTCGTCGCGCTGGTCCTTGTTCTGCAGGCCCGGCACATCGGTGATGGTGTTGGCGCTGTAGTCGTAGATGGAGGCGCCGCTGCCCTGGGTGCCGTTGCCGAAGACATGGCTGCCGGAGTAGAAGAGCCGGCCGTCCTGCATCAGGATCATCGACGGGTACAGGCCCCAGAACGACCACGTCTGATTGACCTGCCACAGCGGCAGCCACTTGTTCTGCGACGCGGAGAACAGCTCGGCGGTCACATTGCCGGTGGAGTCCTCCTTCAGGCCGCCGAAGGAGATGACGTCACCGTTGCCGAGGATCGTCGCCGACGGGTACCAGTGGCCGCCGTTCATGTCATTGGTGCGGGTGTAGGTCTCGGTCGCCGGGTCGAAGACGAAGGAGTCCTTCAGACCCTGGTAGCCGATGGTGCCGTCGGCGGACGGATAGCCCTTGTTGCCGCTCATGACCAGCACCTTGCCGTCCTGGAGCTGCACATGGCCGGCGCAGAACATGTCGACAGGGGTGGGGATCGTACGGAAGGTGCCGTCGGCCGGGTCGTAGATGGCCGAGGTGAACGTGCCCGCCTCGAACTGCGACTGGTCGTTGCCGGAACCCGCGATCACCAGCACCTTGCCGTTGTGCAGCACCACCGAGTGCATGGAGCGCACCGGGTTCTGTACGGGCAGAACGTCCCAGCGGCCCTTCAGACACTCCTCGGGGGTGCCGGTGCACTGCGGTTCGGGCGTGGGGAGGGCCACCTCTTCCATGACGTAGTCGTCGGTGGTGACCGAGCCGGTGCCGTACACCGACACACCCCAGGCGATCCGGTCGGTGCCCGGCGGCACGGCCGGGGTGCGGACCTCGGCGCGACGGTAGTCCGCGCTCATGTCCAGGGTCTTGAGGTCGGTCCAGTACTGCCAGCCGGCCGTCGTGTCGTGCCGGAAGAGGGTGACGGAGGTGTCCGGGGTGGTGGACTTGTACCAGAGCGAGAGGTCGTACTGCTTCTCCGGCGTCACTTTCGGCGCACAGACCGTGTCCTCGGTGATCAGCGCCTTGCGGTCGCCGTCGACCCGGCGGGTCAGGGACACCTTCATCGCCTTGGTGCCCGAGTGGGCATCGGCGACGGTCTGGAAGGTGAAGTCGTTGTCGCCCCAGCCCGACTTCTTCCAGCAGGCCGGCATGTCGTCCGGTCCCGGAGTCTCGAAACCGGGGTTGCTGATCAGGTTGGGCGGGCCGGCGGACGCCTGCGGCGCGGATATCAGCAGAGCCGTGGTCAGGGCGCAGACAGCGAGCAGGGCCGTTCTGCGGCGGCTGCGGCGGCTGCCCCGGGGGCGGCCTGTGCGGATCGATGGTGGCATGGGCGGATCCCTTTCCGTGCGGCTCTCTCCGTGCGGTGGTTCAGTGGCCGTCCGGCGGTGCGGCGGCCGTGGGGATGGTGTGCGGTGAGCGGTGGTTCAGTGGGCGGCCGGCCCGTTGCCCACCGCCTGCGCGGGCGCCTGCGGCGTACCGGCGCCCTCCGGACCGGGCCGCCGGACCTTCTTCTTGCGCGGCAGATAGACCAGCGCCTCCGTCGCCGCGAACCGCAGGACGAACGTGGTCAGCAGCGCCAGGGCGGTCGCGGGAAGCACCTCCATGTCGAGCCGTCCCACGAACAGCGCGATCAGCGGAATGCGCAGCAGCAGGTCGGCGTTGGCGAGCACCGCGAACCTGCCCACCCGGTCCGCCCAGTGCCGGTGGCGCCGGCGGTCGCGGAACAGCAGCACCTCGATGAGGAGGAAGTTCCAGATCACGCCGAACTGGTTGGCGACGATCTCGGCCGGGAGGTAGTGCATTCCGGCACCGGTCAGCAGATGCAGACCGAGGAGGTTCGGTACGAAGCCGGTGAGGCCGATCAGCCCGAACGCGAGCATCCGGGCCACCGGTGACGCCGTGCGCAGCCCGACGAGATGCCCGAGAAACCGTATCCCCTCCTTCGCCGTCGACTTCGACTCGCCCGCGAACCGGTCCTGGAACACGAACGGCACCTCGGCGACCGTCTCCGGCCGGCAGCGCACCGCGAGCTCGAGCAGGATCTTGTAACCGAGGGGCCGCAGTGCGTCGGCGGTCACGACACTGCGGCGGATCGCGAAGAACCCGCTCATCGGGTCGCTGATCCCGCGCAGTCTGCGCGGGAACAGCCCCTTGGTCAGCCAGGTCGCGCCGCGCGAGACGGCGATGCGGTAGCCGCCCGCGAGTCCTTCCCGGCTGCCGCCGCGGATGTAGCGGCTGGCGACGACGAGGTCCGCCGCCGAGCGCTCCCCCGCGGCCACCAACTCCGGCACAAGGGCGGGCGGATGCTGCAGATCGGCGTCCATGACGACGATCCAGTCGGATCCCGCGCTCTTCATTCCCTCGACGACCGCGCCGCCGAGTCCGCCGGCCGGCTCGTCCCGGTGGATGACCGAGACCGGAAAGGGGCAGTCCTGCGCGGCGCTGCGGATCACCTCGGGCGTGTCATCGGTCGAGTCGTCGACGAAGACGACCTCGCAGGGCAGCCGTGAGGGCACCGACTCGGTGAGCCTGCGCAGCAACTCCCGGATGTTTCCCGACTCGTTGAAGGTCGGGATGACGAGGGTGACGGCGCCCGGCTCGGGCACCTGGGTAGCACTCAGCTCCGGATCGCCGAGTTCTTCGGCTCCGGTACGGGGGGTGGTCACAGGTCGCCTCCAGCGATCCGGCGGATCTCGATGCGGTCGTCGCCCTCGCCGAATACGGCGACCGGCGTCGAATGCTCCAGTGCTGCCTTGACGTTGGGCAGATCGACGGCGTCACGCCGGACGGTCGGCGAGGAGACGACATAGTCGAGGTCCCGCCAGCCCCGCGGCATCGTCTTGGTCACCGCCGGGTCCAGATCCGCCTTGTAGAACCAGATCGCCCCGGTGCCGGGCTCGAAACCGTCGTGCACGAGATCCAGCCACAGGGCGTCGTCGACCAGGACGCGGGTGGATGCGGGGTCGGCGACCTCCTCCTGCATCCACGCGGCGGCGGAGCGGTAGGGGCCGTTGGCGTCCACGGTGAGAGCGTCGCGGTTGCCCTCGTACCAGCGCGGCAGGACATAGGCGGCAGCGGCGGCCACCAGGGTCGCGGCCACGGCCCAGCGCGCACCGCGCACCAGCCCCGCCCGCCGGGGGCTCCGGTCCGCGTCCGGTTCCTTGCCGGCCGCCCGTGACCGGACCTCTGGCACAGCGTTCCCGAAGGGGCGGCGCAGGACGGCATGGGACACGCTCGCCGCGCCGCCCGCCAGTACCAGGGCCAGGAACGGCAGCGCCTGGATGACGTACATCGCCGGCAGATAGCCCGAGGGGCGCATCGCGACGACCGCCAGGATCGCCACCGCGAGCGCGGGACCGGCCAGTGCCCGGGCCGTCACCGACCAGCGCAGCGTGAGCAGCAGCAGCGCCGCTCCGGCGAGACCGCCCAGCGGCAGGACCCGGTCGTAGTACAGCCAGGACCGGAACACCCCGTGCGAGCCCGAGCCCGCGTCGAAGATGGACCCGGATCCCTCGCGGCTCATCTGGTACGTGATCCCATCGATCAGCGACACATGGCCGGGGCCGGGGAACAGTTCGTTGTTGAGCAGCGCGAACAGCGGATACGACAGGCCGATCAGCGCACACGCGGTGACCGCGCCGGTGACCGCGAACTTGCGGGTGTCGCGATGGCTGTGGCGCCACATCGTCACCAGCAGCGCCGGCAGCACCACCAGCATCGTCTCCTTGGTGAGCACGGCCGTCGCCGCGGTGAGCCCGGCGGCGAAGTGGTGCCACAGATGACGGCTCGGCGACGCCGCGAGGCAGAACGCCAGCAGCATCCACATCACGGCGATGTTGTCGAGGAAGATCTCGCGCTGCAGGACGACGGAGAGAGGAGAGAGCCCGAACAGCAGCATGGCGAGTCCGGCGGTCCAGCGGGGCAGGAACATCCGCCGCGCCAGCACGTACAGCAGCACCGCGCACGCCGCGCTGATCACCAGCATCGCGAACCGCATCGAGGCGACGGTCATCGACTCGGGAGCGATCAAGGACGGGATCCAGGTCAGGAAGGCTATCTGGATCCAGCCGAGAGGCGGATGGTCGTACCAGTACGTGTAGTGCGCGAGCCCGTCACCCTGCTGGACCGCCCAGGCCTGGGCGAGGTACGTGCCCTCGTCGTCGCTGAGGGTCGGGAAGTGGGTGATGTTCCAGCCCTGCACGAGCAGGATCACGCACAACAACCCCACGCAGAGCAGCAGATCGGGGCGCGATCTGCGAAACCGTATGACGGGCCGGACGTGGCCGGGCGCCGGCTCGGCGGTCCGCCGCCCGCCCTCGGGGGCCTCGGTGGATGCGTCGGTGGCGGGGGCGGCCGTGTCGGCGGCCGCCTCGGGGGCCGGAGGCAGGGTCGTGGTCACCGGTGGGCGTCCTCTCGGGTCTCGGTCTCGGTGAGATGCGCGCCGACATGGCTGGTCAGCTCCCACTCGTTACGGCCCCGCTGCTCCCGCCAGACCGCGCGCACGGCGGCGCCGGCCAGCAGGACCTGGTAGAAGGGGCCGCCGACGATGAGCTTGAGGTAGTGGACGAAGCGCACGCGGAGGCCGTACTGCACACCGAAGTCGTGCAGTCCGACGATCTCGAAGACGAAGGTGACCATGGCCGTGATCAGCGGCAGGAAGGTCACGATGGCGACCCCGACCGGGACGTCGAGGAAGAGGGCGATGGCGACGTTGAGCGGGATGATCAGGCCGGAATAGGCCTGCAGGAACGGCGTCATCAGGGTGTAACGGGCGAGCATCCGCTGGCCGCGTCCCGGCAGTTGCTTCCAGTCCTTCTTCCGGTACACCTGCAGGAAGCCCTGGTTCCAGCGGGTGCGCTGTTTGAGCAGGCTCATCAGGCTGCCGGGGGTCTCCTCGCGGGTGACCATGTCGCTGTCGTAGGCGACGACGACCTTCTTGCCGACGGACGACAGCCGCACACCCAGGTCGCAGTCCTCGGCCAGGCAGTTCGGGTCCCAGCCGTCCGCCTCGCGCAGCACCTCGGTGCGGACGAAGACGGTGTTGCCGCCGAGCGGGATGAAGCCCTTCTGTGCGTGCAGATGGAGCCGGCTGCGGAACCAGAAGAAGTACTCCAGGCAGTTGCGCAGGCTGTACCAGCTGGAGTGGAAGTTGATCAGCTGGACGCCGCCCTGGACGACGTCGGCGCCGGTGGACGTGAAGGCGTGGTCGACATGGGCGAGAAGCTCCGGATGGACCTGGTCCTCGGCGTCGAACACGCCGACGATGTCGCCGCGGCAGTGCGGGAGTGCGGTGTTGAGCGCCTTGGGCTTGTTCTTGGCCTCGTGCGTGTCGGTGATGACCCGGACCCGCACCGGGTCGCGGGCAGCGGCCCGTTCGGCGACCGCCGCGGTCTCCGGGTCGTCATGGCCGACGATGACGATGATCTCGAAGTTGGAGTGGCTCGACTCCAGCAGCCGCTCGATGGTGTGCTCCAGCACCGCCTGCTCGTGCCGGGCGGGCAGCAGCAGCGAGAACGACAGTCCGACACCGCCGTGCGGCCGGTCGAACCGGGTCGCGGCAAGCGTCTCGGGCGTGCGCCAGGCGTGCATCTGCCACCACAGCGTGAACGCCGCCATCCAGAACAAAACAACAGAAATGGCAACAACAAACAGCGAAACCAGCACCGAAGTCCCCCCTTGGACCTGCGCCGTGGCAAGGACCCCCCTGGCCTACGGCACACAACTCCCCCACGCGGCACTCCCCAGTACGCGCGCCTGCTCTCGTTCGTTCAGGACAATAGAGGCGGAGGATTGCGTTCCGGTGCTCCTCGGATAAATTCTGCCGTTCCGGGCGCACTTCATGTGATACCGGGCAAGTCACGTTGCGTTTGTGGTACTTGGGGGCCGACTTTCAGCCACCCAGCTGCCGCGCGAGCTCCTCCGGGTCCGAGGTGGGGGCGTGACAGACGAAGTTCCGGCACACGTACGCCGCCGGACGCCCCTCCATCAGCGGCCGGTCACGCAGCAGCGGGAACTCCGCGCTGCCCGCCTCACCAGCCGCGACGGCCGCCCCGGGGGCGTTGGACAACAGCGCCGTACGGTGCAACTCCCGTGTCGCCGCGTCATGTTCGGGGCCGACAACGGCGACTTCACGCGGCCCGTCCAGCAGCGCCTCCGCGACCGCGAGGCCCCACCCGATGAAGCGCGGGGCACGCGGCCCGAGCGCCTTCACCACACCCAGAGCCCCTTCCGCGGCGCTGCGGTGCGCCTGGGAGCCGGTATGCGCCGCATACAAGAGCAGCGCTCCCGCCGCGGCCGACCAGCCCGAAGGAGTCGCGCTGTCCGTCGGGTCCTGCGGGCGGCGGATCAGCCTCTCGGCGTCATGGGCGGTGTCGTACAACGCTCCGCCCTCCCCCACAAATTGTTCGACAACAATGTCCAGAAGAAAACCGGCGAACTCCAGCCACGTACCCTCGCCGCTGACCGCCGCGAGCGCCAGGAAGCCCTCCGCGACATCCGCGTAGTCCTCCAGCACCCCCGCGTTGGCACCAACCTTGCCGTCCTTGGACGTACGGGCCAGGCGTACGCCGCCGGCCGAGAAGTCCATGTGGAGCCGCACCAGCAGATCGGCCGCCTCCGTGGCCCGCTCGATCAGGTCCGGCCGCTCGAAGCACGCACCGGCCTCGGCGAGCGCCGCGATCGCCAGACCGTTCCAGGCGGCGACCACCTTGTCGTCGCGCCCCGGCCGCGGCCGCTCCTCACGGGCCGCGAACAGTCGTGCCCGCAGCTGCGGATCGGCCTGCTCGCCCGGGAGCTGCAGCACCGATGCGCCTTCCTCGAAGGTGCCGTCCTCGGTCACCCCGAAGATCTCGGCCGCCCGCTGCCCGTCCTCGTCCCCGAGCACCTCGCGCAGCTGCTGCGGCGTCCACACGTAGAAGGCGCCCTCGACATGTTTGCGGGTGCGGTCCTCACTGTCGGCGTCGAGCGCGGACGCGAACCCGCCCTCGGCGGTGCGCAGTTCACGCACCATGAAATCCGCGGTCTCCAGCGCGACGCGACGGGCGAGGTCGGAGCCGGTGGTCCGCCACAGATGGGCATGGACCCGGCACAGGAGCGCATTGTCGTAGAGCATCTTCTCGAAGTGCGGCACGACCCACTCCCGGTCCACCGCGTAGCGCGCGAAACCGCCGCCGAGCTGGTCGTAGATCCCGCCGCGGGCCATCGCCTCACAGGTCTCGGCAGCCATCTGGAGCGCACCCTCGGCCCCGGCGCGTGCATGGTGCCGCAGCAGAAACTCCACGACCATCGACGGCGGGAACTTCGGCGCGCCGCCGAACCCGCCGTGCCGTTCGTCGTACTCCCTGGTCAGCCCGAGCAGCGCCTGCGCCAGCTCCGCCTCACCGGGCACGCCCTGCCCGCCGTGGGCGAGGGAGCGGCCGGCCAGATCACGGGTGATGTTCCCGGCGACCTCGGCGACCTCCTCCCGACGGTCGGTCCAGGCGGTGGCCACACCCTCGAGAACCTGCCGGAAGGAGGCCATGCCGTGCCGGGGCTCGGGCGGGAAGTACGTACCGAAGTAGAAGGGCTCGGCGTCCGGGGTGAGGAACACGGTCATGGGCCAGCCGCCGTGGCCGGTGGCAGCCTGCACGGCCTCCATGTACACGGCGTCGACGTCGGGCCGCTCCTCGCGGTCGACCTTGATGTTGACGAAGCGCTCGTTCATCTCGGCGGCAGTTTGTTCATCCTCAAAACTTTCATGGGCCATGACATGGCACCAGTGACAAGAGGAATACCCGACGCTCAGCAGCACCGGGACCCCGCGCCTGCGGGCCTCCTCGAAGGCCTCCTCCGACCAGGGCCACCACTCGACGGGGTTGTCGGCGTGCTGGAGGAGGTAGGGGGAAGTCTCATGGGCGAGGCGGTTCGGCATACTGCCATCCTCTCTCACGGGCGGATGATCGCCGGTCTCCCTCGCAATGGCGCGCCGCGCGCAGGACACTTGTCGCCGGAACCACGGGTACGGATCGGAACCGGAGCAATCGGAGGGGGACGTATATGCGGGACGGCCACCGGGCGGAAGCGGAGCGGCTGTTGGTGCGGGCCGTCGAGGAGGAGGTGCGGCGTTCGGGCGGGCGGTCGGACCCGGCGGTCCTGCTGACGCACGGGCGGGCGGCGCTGGACGCCATGGCCGCGAACGCGGGTGAGGAGTACGCCGCGTACGAACGGGCGCTGACGGAGGGCGAGGCGGGGCAGCAGCCTCCGGCGGAGCGGTTCAGCCGCGGGAATCTGTCGACTCCCCTCCTGGTGACAGCCGTTGCCGCGTTGGCCGCGACGGTCGCGGACCTCGCACTGGGCACGGCGACGGGCACAGCGCTGGGTGCGGGCGCGGTCGTTGCCGTCGCCGGGGCCGCGACGACCGTCGCCAAGGTGACCGCGGCGCACTGGCCGGCGGCGCACCGCAGGGCGGGGGCGCTGGGTCAGCCGGGCGGGGCGGAGCAGCTCAGGCTGCAGTGGCTGACGGCACTGGAGGTGCGGGGGATCCGCCCGTTCCTGGACCAGCAGCGGATGCTGGCCGCGTCCACGCGCCCCGCGAAGAAGACCGCGGCGTCGACGCCGTTGCGCGGGGTGGATCGCAGTGCCGCCGCGCGCCGCAGGTCGGTGCTGGAGCAGTCGTTCTCCCATCTGCCCGAGCCCGAGGGGCCGTTCGCGGGGCGACGGGAGCAGCTGGCGCAGATCGCACAGTGGGTGCACGCGGCGCGGGCGTCGACCGAGACCCGGCCGACGGTGGTGGTGCTGTACGGCGAGCCGGGCGCAGGGCGTACCGCGCTCGCGGTGCGTGCCGCCCACCATCTCAAGGACCAGTTCCGGGGTGCGTGCGTGGTGGATCTGCGCGGCGACGGCGAACAGCCGCTGTCCACGCGCGACGCGCTGCTGCATCTGCTCAACCGTCTGGGCGCGCCGCGTGAGCAGCTGCTGTTCAGGGAACGGTCGTCGGCCGAGCAGCAGGTGCGCCGGCTGGGCGAGCTGTACCACCAGCATCTGACGGGTCTGCCGGTGACCGTGGTCCTGGACGACGCGAGTGACGCGGCGCAGGTGCGGATGCTGGTGCCGGAGCGTTCGGACAGCCTGGTGCTGGTGACCGCCCGACGGCCGATCGAGCTCGGCGAGGGGATTTCCGCCTGGGTCCATCAGCTTCCGGTGGAGGCACTGGACGCGGCGGGGGCGGAGGAGTTGCTGCGTCAGTCCGCGCAACAGCCGTCGTCGGGACCCTACGACGCCCAATCGGCGGATACGGTACGGGAGTTGTGCGGCGGTCTGCCGCTGGCGCTGCGGATCGCGGGCTCGTCGCTCGGCGAACGCAGCGCAGACCGGCTTGCGGCGGATCTGGGGTCCTACGGTCCGGTGGACCCGGTCGAGCGGGCACTGTGGCTGCGCTACACCGACCAGTCCGATCAGGCACGGCGGCTGCTGCGCCGGCTGGCGCTGGCCGGGCGGGCGTCGCTGGGTGCGGCGGCCGCGGCCGCGCTGCTGGGCGCCGACGAGCAGGAGGCGCAGCGGCTGCTGGCGGATCTGGCGCGGGCGGGGCTGATCGACCATGTGCGGGCGAGCCGTTACCGGCTGCACGATGTGGTGCGGACGTTCGCCCGGGCGCGGCTGCTGGACGAGGAGGAGGCCAAGGATCGTTCGGCCGCGCAGGAGCGGCTGATCCACAACTACGCGGAGCTGGCCGGTGCGGTGATCCGGATGGTCGACGGCAAGATGTCGACGCGGGCGGGCCAGTTCGGGGCGCACGGCTTCTCGTCGCTGGACGCGGCGCTGCGCTGGCTGGACGACGAGTCGAGCTTCATCACCTCGGCGCTGCGCCATGCGGAGGGTGTGGACCAGCAGGCGGTGCTGGGGCTGCTGGGTGCTCTGTGCGACTACTGCCTGCTGCGGGGGGATCTGTACCGGCTGGGTGAGATCAGCGAACTGTCGCAGGCTGTGGACCAGGGGCTGCTGGAGCGTTCGGTGCGCTGGCGTACGGGGATCGCGGCGCGGCAGCTCGGTGAGCTCGACAAGGCACGTACGACGCTGTCGTCGGTGGTGGGCCTGTATCGGGAGGCGCACAACGACGCGGGGGCGGCGCTGGCGCTGTGCTCGCTGGGGATCACCCTGCACCACCAGGGCAATCTGCCGGAGGCGGCGGCGAAGCTGCACGAGGCGATCGAGCTGCAGTCCTCGGACGAGCAGGCCGAGGACCGGGCATGGTCACTGCACGCACTGGCGGCTGTGGAGCGGGACCGGGCGAACCTCGCGCAGGCGCTGACGCTGCTGGCGACGGCGCTGAGGCTCCACCGGGAGGGCGAGTCCCTGCACGGCGAGGCATGGACGCACTTCCAGCTGGGCCAGGTCTGTCTGCGGATGGGCGACGTACCGCGCGCCGAATCGGAGCTGCGGGAGGCGCTGGATCTGTACGGGCGTACCCATGACGGCCGTGGCGAGGCCTGGGCGCTGACCCAGCTGGCGCGGGCCCGGCTGGTGGACGGTGATCCGGCGCCCGCGGCCGACCAGCTGCGCCAGGCCGTGGCGCGCCACCGTGAAAACGAGGACGCGCGGGGCGAGGCGTGGTCGCTCTACTACCTGGGTCAGGCCCTGGAGGAGCTCGGCGACCGCGACCAGGCGGTGCGTGAGCTGGAGCGGGCGCGGACGATGTTCTCGCGGATGCGGGACGTGTACGGGCTGGCCTGCGCGCGTCACCATTCGGGCCGTGTCACCCGCGACCAGCGCGCGGCGCAGACGGGCAACCTGCGCAACTCGGGTTTCGCACGCCAGCTGCTGGTGGACGCCCGCGCGGACTTCGCCCGTATCGGAGTCGCCCATGGCGAGGCCTGGACGTGCCTGGAGCTGGCCCTGATCGACGCGGGCAACAACCGTCCGGTTCAGGCGCTGGCGCTGTGCGACGAGGCGACGGCGCTGTTCACGTCGTACGAGGACCGCCGTGGCGGCGACTGGTCGCGCTTTCTGCGCTGCACACTGCTGCCGTTCGCGTCCCCGGGCGGCATCGAGGTGGGCACGGTGGTGGCCCAGGAGGAGCTGTCCGAGCTGAGGGCCTCCTCGCACCCGTCCCGTGACGGCAAGGTCGAGGACTGTGCGGAGGCTCTGGCAGTGATGCTGGGCCGCGGTGTCCGGCTGGAGGACGGCTGGCAGGCCTGGGAGCTGGGCCTGGTCCCGAGCCGCCACGCCCGCGAGGTGATGGGGGTGCCGGTGGGGGCGCCTGCGTAGGCGCGTGCCTCGGACGCCGGAGGGGCTGATCTCCAGCCCGTCCGGCGTCCGGGGAGGCGGACCGCAACCTCCCAGGGGCCGGGGGCCTCACCGGGCCCCGGAACCCACGCGACTCCGCAGGTCACGCGGAGCCGGACGTCACGCGGACCGGGGCCTCACGCGGAGCCCGGTGTCGCCTTCTGTGCCGGGCCCTCGGACGCCGCCGGGTCCGGGGCCTCCTCGAAGTTGACCCGCCCCATGTGGCGGTTCATCGACTTCATCAGCAGCCACACGCCCACGGCCAGCGCCGCGAAGACGAGGAAGCCCAGGACACCGGGGGTGACCTTGTTCTCGTCGAGCTCCTTGGCGAGGGTGGCCGCGTGCGTCATTGCGAGGTTTGCGCTTGCGCTCATATCAGGCATTGTCGCGGATGCCCGCGAAGAGGTCGTCCTCAGGGAGGGAGGTATCGACGAGCGACGTGGCAAGTTCGTACTCCTCCGTCGGCCAGACCTCCTTCTGGATCTCCATCGGCACGCGGAACCAGCCGCCGTCGGGGTCGATCTGCGTCGCGTGCGCGATCAGCGCCTTGTCGCGGATCTCGAAGAAGTCCCCGCACGGCACATACGTCGTCAGGGTCCGTTCGGCGCGCTGGAACTCCTTCCAGCGCTCCAGCCACTCGCCGTACGGGGACTCCAGGCCACGGGCCAGGAGCGCCTCGTGCAGCGCGACCGTGCGGGGCCGGTTGAAGCCCTGGTTGTAGTAGAGCTTCTGCGGCTGGTACGCCGTGCCGAACTCGGACTCCGGGAACTTCTCGGTGTCGGCCGCGCCCTCGAAGGCCACCATCGTGATCTTGTGGGTCATGATGTGGTCGGGGTGGGGGTACCCACCGTTCTCGTCGTAGGTCGTGATGACCTGCGGGCGGAAGGCGCGGATGCTGCGCACCAGTTCGCCGGCGGCCTTGTCGATGTCCTCCAGCGCGAAACAGCCCTCGGGCAGCGGGGGCAGCGGGTCGCCCTCCGGCAGGCCGGAGTCGACGAAGCCGAGCCACTCCTGCTTGACGCCGAGGATCTCGCGCGCCTCGTCCATCTCTTTCTTGCGGACCTCGTGGATGTGCTCCTCGATATAGGCATCGCCCTGGAGCTTGGGGTTGAGGATGGAGCCGCGCTCGCCTCCCGTGCAGGTCACGACCAGCACGTCCACCCCCTCGGACACATACTTGGCCATCGTGGCCGCACCCTTGCTCGACTCGTCGTCGGGGTGCGCGTGAACGGCCATCAGTCGCAGCTGCTCGGTCAAGACTCGATCCTCAATGATTCGTCGCGAACAATTGGGTGCCGACCCACAGGGACATCGGTGTGGGGCGGCGGTCGGGTGGCCCGCGGGCGGCTTCTATAGTGACCGAATCGGGGGACGGAAAATTCCCTCCCCCTCCCGAGAGGAACGATCATGGCGGCTGTCCGCGAGGACCTTCCGCGGGGGCGCTACGGCCGCTCCGCGGACGAGCGCGCCGACCGCACGCTCCGGGTCGTCGGGGCCGTGCTCGCAGTCGCACTGAGCGCGATGGTCGGCTGGTTCGGCTACGACTACATCGCGGGCCAGAAGATCAGCGCCGAAGTGATCAAGTTCGATGTCACGACGGACAGCGAGGTGCAGGTGCACCTGGAGGTGCGCAAGGACCGTGAGGCCACCGGCACGTGCACGGTGCGCTCCCTCGCGGAGGACGGCGGCGAGGTGGGCCGGCTGGACGTCCGTATCGACGGGCGGGACGTCGAGCGCATCGACCAGGTCGTGAAGGTGCGTACGACGCAGCGGGCGACGAGCGCCGGGCTGGTGGGCTGCACCGCACGCTGACACCCCGGCCCCGGACCCACCCATATGGGGGCTGACCTGCACCGACGTGATCCGGATGCTTTACGTCCTCCCCCTTTCGCCCCGAAATTGTTAGGCTCGTGGTTTCGCCCGCCCATGGAGGCACATCCTTTTGGGTAGGGCGATGCTTTGTATTCCCAGCACCTACGAGGAGCAGCTGTGACCCAGACCAGTGACAACGCCACCTGGCTCACCCAGGAGGCGTACAACCAGCTCAAGGCCGAGCTGGAGTACCTGTCTGGTCCGGCGCGCACCGAGATCGCCAAGAAGATCGAGGCAGCGCGCGAGGAGGGAGACCTGCGGGAGAACGGCGGGTACCACGCGGCCAAGGAGGAGCAGGGCAAGCAGGAGCTCCGTGTGCGCCAGCTGACCCAGCTCCTGGACAACGCAAAGGTCGGCGAGGCCCCCGCGGACGACGGCATTGTCGAGCCCGGCATGGTTGTGACGATCGCCTTCGACGGCGACGAGAACGACACCGTGACGTTCCTGATGGCCTCGCGTGAATACGCGAGCACGGACATCGAGACGTACTCGCCGCAGTCGCCGCTGGGCGCCGGTGTGAACGGCAAGAAGGTCGGGGACGACGCGGAGTACGAACTGCCGAACGGCAGGAAGGCCTCGGTGAAGATCCTCGCGGCCAAGCCCTACACGGGCTGAGCGCACACCACAGGCTGCGCCACGGCATACGGCAGGGGCCGGACCGCTCGAAGCGGTCCGGCCCCTGCGTCGTTGCCGCGCGCTCGGGTCAGGCGGTCGCCGAGCGGTACTTGCGGACCGCCAGCGTCCGGAACACCACGATGATCAGGACCGACCAGAGGATCGATGCCATCACCGGGTGCTCCATGGGCCAGGCGTCCGACGTCGAGACACCGGGGTTGCCGAACAGTTCCCGGCACGCCTGCACCGTGGCGCTGAAGGGGTTCCAGTCGGCAATGTGCTGCAGCCACGAGGGCATCTTGCTGGAGTCCACGAACGCGTTCGAGATGAACGTGACCGGGAAGAGCCAGATCAGACCGCCGGAGGTGGCCGCCTCGGGCGTCCGCACCGAGAGGCCGATCAGGGCGCCGATCCAGGAGAACGCGTACCCCAGCAGAAGCAGCAGCGCGAACGCGCCGAGCGCCTTGGGGAGACCCTCCTCGATCCGCCAGCCCACCAGCAGCGCGACGACCGTGAGGACGACGACGGTCAGCGCGGTCTGCACCAGGTCGGCGAGCGTACGGCCGGTCAGGACCGCGCCGCGTGCCATCGGCAGGGAGCGGAACCGGTCGATGAGGCCCTTGTGCATGTCGTCGGCGATACCGGCGCCCGCACCCGCTGTGGCGAAGGTGACGGTCTGAGCGAAAATGCCCGCCATCAGGAAGTTCCGGTAGACGACGGGGTCAGTGGAGCCCCCGATGTTCATGGAACCGCCGAACACGTAGCTGAACAGCACCACGAACATGACGGGCTGGATCATCCCGAAGATGATCATCTCCGGGATGCGGGTCATCCGGATCAGATTGCGCTTGGCGACGACGAGCGAGTCGTTGACCGACTGCGCGATTCCGCCGCGCGGCTTGGGGGCCGCGATCTCGACGACGTCCGTTGTGGTGGTCACTGCGCGGTCTCCTTCTGCTGCTGCCGGGATTTCGCACCCTTGCCGCCCTTGGCGTCGGCCGGCTCGACGGCGTCCTCGGACCCGGTCTCGGCGGCATGGCCGGTGAGCGAGATGAACACGTCGTCGAGGGTGGGGCGGCGCAGCCCGATGTCGTCGATCTCGACGCCGCGGACGTCGAGCTCGCGGATGACCTCGGCGAGCAGTTTCGCGCCGCCGGTGACCGGGACGATGAGCTTGCGGGTGTGCTCGGCGACGGTGACCTCACCCTTGCCGAAGCGGAGCAGCACCTCGCGGGCGGGGCCGATCTGATCGCGCTCGTGCACGACGACCTCGACGCGCTCGCCGCCCGTCTGTGCCTTGAGCTGGTCGGAGGTACCGCGGGCGATGACCTTGCCGTGGTCGACGACGCAGATGTCGTCGGCGAGGTGGTCGGCCTCTTCCAGGTACTGGGTGGTGAGCAGCAGCGTCGTACCGCCACCGACCAGTTCCTGGATGACCTCCCACAGCTGCTGGCGGTTGCGGGGGTCGAGGCCCGTCGTCGGCTCGTCCATGAACATCACGGGCGGCGAGACGACCAGGGCGGCGGCGAGGTCGAGCCGCCGGCGCATGCCGCCGGAGTACGTCTTGGCGGGGCGGTCGGCGGCGTCGGCGAGATTGAAGCGCTCGAGCAGCCGGCCCGCCCGGGCCTTCGCGTCGCGCGCGGTCATCTGGTAGAGCTGCCCGACCATCTGAAGGTTCTCCCGGCCCGTCAGATACTCGTCGACGGCGGCGAACTGGCCGGACAGGCCTATGGACCTGCGCACCTCGTTCGGATGCTTGAGGACGTCGATTCCGGCGACGACGGCCCGGCCGCTGTCGGGCTGCAGAAGGGTGGTCAGGACGCGGACGGTGGTGGTCTTGCCGGCGCCGTTGGGGCCGAGAAGTCCCAGGACCGTGCCTTGGGGGACGTCGAGGTCGACGCCGTCCAGTGCCCTTACGTCGCCGAAGGTCTTGACGAGACCTTCGGCGTAGATGGCGCCTGGCATAAGGGGTTCTCCCAGGGTGGCGGGGGTGGATGGGGTAACAGGTGCGAAGGACTGGATTCGCCCGCTCTTCCGCGCCTGGCGGGGGCATGGCAGAAAGAGAGTAACGCGATACATCGCGTTACTCAAGACTGTGTCGCGTCTTCCGTACGCGTCGTCCTCCTCGATGCGCACGGCCGCCGTGGGCTCAGGCCATGATCGTGTAGCCCGCCGCCCGCAGCGTCGTCGCGACCTGCTCGCAGTGCTCGGGGCCCTTGGTCTCCAACTGCAGCTCCACCTCCGCCTCCGTGAGCCCGAGTCGCGGGTCCGTTCTTACATGGCTCACGTCGAGGACGTTAGCGTCGGCCTCTGACAACGCCAGGAGTAGTGCGGCCAGCGCACCCGGACGGTCCGTCAGACGCAGCCGCAGCGAGAGATACCGCCCCGCCGCAGCCATGCCGTGCCGCAGGATGCGCTGCATCAGCAGCGGATCCACATTGCCGCCGGACAGCAGAGCCACCACCGGACCCTCGAACGCCTTCGGCTCGCTCAACAGCGCGGCCACCGTACTCGCCCCGGCCGGCTCGACGACCAGCTTGGCCCGCTCGAGACAGAGCAGCAACGCGCTGGAGAGCGCGTCCTCGGAGACCGTACGGACCTCGTCGACAAGATCGCCAATGATTTTGAACGGCACATCGCCCGGCCGCCCCACCTTGATGCCGTCCGCCATCGTCGACGGCGCATCGATCGAGACCGGATGCCCGGCCGCCAGCGACGGCGGATACGCGGCCGCTCCCTGCGCCTGCACTCCGATCAGCTTCACGTCCGGGCGAACCGACTTCACCGCGACCGCGACACCCGCGAGCAGCCCGCCTCCGCCGACGCCCACGAGGATGGTCCGCACCTCCGGACACTGCTCCAGGATCTCCAGGCCCACCGTGCCCTGGCCGGCGATGATGTCCGGGTGGTCGAAGGGGTGGATGAACACCGCCCCCGTCTCGTTCGCATAGTCCTGCGCCGCCGCCAGGGTCTCGTCGATCACGTGGCCGTGCAGCCGCACATCGGCGCCGTACTCCCTGGTCGCGGCGACCTTCGGCAGCGGCGCCCCGACCGGCATGAACACGGTGCAGCGCACCCCGAGCAGCGAGGACGCCAGCGCCACGCCCTGCGCGTGGTTGCCCGCGGACGCAGCGACGACACCGGCCGCACGCTCCTCCTGCCGCAGCCCCGCGATCCGCACATACGCCCCCCGCAGCTTGAACGAACCGGTGCGCTGCAGGTTCTCGCACTTGAGGTGCACGGGGGCGCCGACGAGCTGCGAGAGATGCCTGCTGCCCTCCATCGCAGTCATCCTGGCGACCCCGGACAGCATCTTCTGAGCCCCCCGGATGTCGTCCAGGATGACGGACCGCAAGGAGCCAGGCGTACGGAAGCTCATGACAGCCAGTCTCGCAGCTCACCGCGGGCCCGCTCGTCCGGATCCCGGGCTTCCCCACCGGTTTGTGCAGCGCCGGTACGCGCCGCCTTCCAGCCGCGTACTCTGTCCCCCACCAACCGACCACCGCACGAGAGAGCCCCCGTAGCCATGCCCACTTCTCAGGACATGACGACAGATCTCGGCCCCGGCCTCCTCGATGCCCTCCAGCACCAGGTCGCCGTCTTCGCACGCCGAGCGGAACAGACGCGGCTCGGCGGCGTCGGCCAGGTCCGGAACTCGATGGACCGAGCGGCGTACCTGCTGCTCAACCGGCTCGACCACGAGGGCCCGATGGGCGTCAAAGCACTGGCCGCGGGGATGGGCATCGACTCATCGACCGTCACCCGCCAGGTGGCGCCGCTCGTCGACACCGGCCTGGTCAAACGCACCTCCCACCCCGAGGACGGCCGCGCGGTCGTGCTCCAGCTGTCCCCGCGCGGGCAGGCCAGGCTCGAGGAGGTCCGCTCGTCGCGGCGCGAGCTGATGGCACAGGTGACGGAGGGCTGGACCGAGACCGAGCGCGAGTCCTTCTGCACGCTGCTCACCCGTTTCAACATGGCTCTGTCCGCCCGGCAGGCGGGTCTGCCGGCCATCGATGCACAGGCGCCGACCGCCCACTCCTGACCCGGGCGTCCTACCTCTTGACCGGGGCGTCCTCGCTGCCCAGTAATGAGGACGTGAGCGAGCGGCATTCAGCCATGGATCGCCGCCGCGCCCGGGAGTTCGAGGCCTTTGTTGCGGGCGCGGCCGGCCGGCTGCTGCACGCCGCGACACTGCTCACGACCGAGCAGCCGGGCGTCAATCCGCAGGCGCAGCGCCTGCTGACCGGCGCGCTGGCCCGTACGTACGCGGACTGGGACCGGCTGCGCGGCGAGGACCCGTACGACCGCACCCGGCAGGAGCTCGCCGCCCGCTTCGCCCGCAGCGCCTGGCGCTACCACAAGGTGCGCGGCGGCGTGCTCGACCGCCTCGGCCCGCAGGAACGTCTCATCCTGGTGCTGCGACTGCACGAGGGGGTGGCGGAGGAACAGACGGCCGCGCTGATCGGACTGCCGGCGGAACGGGTCCGGGCGATCTGTGCCCGAGCGGTCGCCACCCTGCGCAGCGCCCCGCCCGCGCCGCCGCGCCGTGGCCGCATGGAGGCGCTGTCATGAGCAGCGCCGACCGCAAGGAGGACGAGGTCCGCCGGATGCTGGAGACCCGGCACCCCACGCTCCCGCCCGATCTGCTGCTCCGCGCCACCCTGCAGGGCAGCCGGCTGCTGCGCCGCCGTCGCGCACTGCGCCGGGCCGGCCGGCTGCTGCTCGTCCTCGCGGTGATCGCGTTCCTCGTATGGGCGACGGTGGCCCAGCCCTGGGTCGTACCCCCGTCGGACACGACGCCCCCACTGGAGGGCTGGTAGTACGAGGTCCGGTGGTACGAGCGGTGCCGGTCCGGTTCCGGATCTACCCTGGAATGAGCGGCGCATGCGGAAAGGCCGAGGAGGTCCCCATGACCAGAAAAGTTGCCGACTGCCGCAAGTCCCCGAGCGTATCGGGCTGCACGCTGACCATCTCCGGTGAGGAGAACGAAGTCGTACGGGCGGCCGTCGAACACGCCGTGTCCGTCCACGAGCACGCCGACACCCCCGAGCTGCGCCAGCAGATCCGCGAATCCCTCGAGGACGAGAAGGTGGGCGTCTGAGACGTTGAGCGCTCTCCCGCGCGTGGGGGTCCCCGGCCGGCCGGGGACCCCCAGGTGTGTGCGCAGACCCTCACGGATCCCCTGCGCGCACACCCACCGGATCGTTTCTCCTAGCCCAGCGCCTGCTTCAGGTCCGCCAGCAGATCGTCGACCGCCTCGATGCCGACGGACAGCCGGATCAGATCGCCCGGCACCTCCAGCGCCGAGCCCACCACGGACGCGTGGGTCATCCGGCCCGGGTGCTCGATCAGCGACTCCACGCCGCCCAGCGACTCGCCCAGCGTGAACAGCCTGGCGCGGTTGCAGACCTCGACCGCCGCCTCCTCGCCGCCCTCGACCTGGAACGACACCATGCCGCCGAACGCCTTCATCTGCTTCGCCGCGACCTCGTGACCCGGGTGCTCGGGCAGACCCGGGTACAGCACCTTGGTGACCTTCGGGTGCGTGGTGAGCATCTCGGCAATACGCGTGGCGTTCTCGCTGTGCCGGTCCATACGGACGGGCAGCGTCTTGATGCCGCGCAGCACCAGCCAGGCGTCGAACGGCCCGGCGACCGCGCCCATCGCGTTCTGGTGGTACGCCAGCTCCTCGCCCAGAGCATCGTCGTTGGCGATCAGCGCGCCCCCGACGACGTCCGAGTGGCCGCCCATGTACTTGGTGAGGGAGTGCACGACAATGTCCGCGCCGAGCGCGATCGGCTGCTGGAGGTAGGGGCTGGCGAAGGTGTTGTCGACGACGAGCCTGGCGCCCGCCGCGCGCGCCACGTCCGCGACCGCCGCGATGTCGGTGATACCGAGCAGCGGGTTGGACGGGGTCTCGACCCAGATCACCTTCGTACGGTCGGTCACCGCGGCACGCACCGCGGCCGGGTCGGAGGTGTCGGCCACCGACCACTCCACGCCCCAGCGCGAGACGACCTTGGCGAAGAGCCGGAACGTGCCGCCGTAGGCGTCGTTCGGGATCACCACATGGTCGCCGGGCGTCAGCAGCGCACGCAGCAGGCAGTCCTCCGCCGCGAGACCGGACGCGAAGGCGAGGCCGCGCCGGCCGCCCTCGAGGGCGGCGAGGTTCTCCTCCAGCGCAGTACGCGTGGGGTTGGCGCTGCGGCTGTACTCGTAGCCGCCGCGCAGTCCGCCCACGCCGTCCTGCTTGTACGTGGACACCTGGTAGATGGGCGGTACGACCGCGCCGGTCAGCGGATCGGCTGTGTTGCCCGCATGGATGGCGCGGGTCTCGAAGCTGCGGTAGCTGTGCTGGTCACTCATGAGGACCGAGCGTAGTCCCGCAGGGCCCCGCCCGCGGTCCGGGGCGTGGACGCGGCGCAATGCCGACCCGGGCGTGGCCTGTCCCGATCGGCGTCCGGGACAATGGAGCCATGGAGATTCTCTGGTTCCTGATCGCGATGTGCATGCTGGTGGCGGTGATCGGCCCTCTCGTGAGGCGCCACCGCTCCGGCATCCGCCTCGCAGCGCCCGGTTCGCCCGACGCGGCCGACCCGGACACCTACGGCTTCGTCCGCGAGGAGGAACAGGACGTCCGGCTGCCCGGCCCGGACCAGGACCTCCTCGACGTACTGGACGTCGTCCAGCGCACCCAGGACTGGCGTGCCGCCGCCCAGTTGCTCGCAGGTACGCCCAAGGAGGGCGAGGTGCGCTGGCAGCGCGTCCAGGCCTTCGCCGGGGCCGCCTCGCTCGAGCTGCAGCAGCAGCCCGGCGCCGGCGGTGCGTGGCTGCGAGCCTGGCGCTCGGAGTCCCCCAAGGACGCGGGCGGCGCGCAGGTGCACGCCGAGTTCCTGGTGCAGCAGGCCTGGCGGTCGTCGACCGCGGGCACGGACGACTTCCGGATCATTCTCGAAGAGGCCCGTACCGTCTGCGCCGAGGCGGCGCTGCTGGCGCCCGGCGACCCCGTCCCGTACATCGTGGAACTGGCGATCGCCCGCGGCCTGGGCTACACCCACGAACAGTTCGACCAGGTGTGGGCGAAGGTGATCGACCGCGCGCCGGAGCACATGGGCGCGCATCTGGCCGCGCTGCACCACCTGTGCGAGAAGTGGCACGGCTCCCGCGAGGAGGCGGACCACTTCGCGACCACGGCCGCGGCACGCGCCCCGCAGGGCTCACTGCTGGCCGCGCTCCCGCTCTTCGCGGTGTACGAGCATCTGCCCGAGGTCAATCTGGTGCAGACCTTCTACCGGAGCGCGGTGGTCACCAAGGCGATGGAGGGCGCGCTGTTCGCAGTGCACGCGGCCCGCCCCGACGACCCGATGCTCGCGCATGTGCGGCATCTGCTGATCTTCTTCCTGGTGCGCGGCGAGCGCTGGGCCGAGGCGATGAACCAGGTGGTGCAGGTCGACGGCCACGTCGGCGCGCTGCCGTGGACGCACAGCGACGACCCGGCAGCGGCGTACACGATCCACCGGAACCTCGCGGTGGCGGGTTACGAGGCGAACGGCGGCAGCCCGGCGACGCTGCCGCACTGAATCCGGCCGGACCCGGTGTGCCGAGCCCACGACAAGAGGGGCCGGTGGATCGTGGAATGCCTGAGCGGGTCCGTACGTTGCCCTCGTACGGACCCACTCGCCGAGGAGAGCCCGCATGTTCCTGAACCGCCGTGCCCCCGAGATGCCCACCGCCACCGAGGCCCTGCACGGCCGCGAAACCGCGGCCTTCGAGGTCCCGTCCGTCCACACGGTCCTCGGCAACCCGCTGCTCGGCCCCTATCCCGAGGGCCTGGAGATCGCCGACTTCGGCCTTGGCTGCTTCTGGGGCGCGGAGCGCAAGTTCTGGCAGACGGACGGCGTCTGGACGACGCTGGTCGGCTACCAGGGCGGCTACACACCGAACCCCACGTACGAGGAAGCCTGCTCGGGCCTGACGGGCCACACGGAGGCGGTCCGGGTGGTCTTCGACCCGAGGATCGTGTCGTACGAGTCCCTGCTCAAGGTGTTCTGGGAGTCCCACGATCCGACCCAGGGCTTTCGCCAGGGCAACGACGTCGGCACGCAGTACCGCTCGGCGATCTACACCCACTCCCCCGCCCAGGCGGCCGCGGCCGCGGCGTCGCGGGACGCGTACCAGCAGGTCCTGAAGGCATCGGGCCACGGCACGATCACGACGGAAATCGGCTCGGCGAAGGACCGCCCGTTCTACCCGGCGGAGGCGTACCACCAGCAGTACCTGGACAAGAACCCGGCGGGCTACTGCGGCATCGGCGGGACGGGCGTCAAGCTGGATGCCCCGTCCGAGACGAACTGGGGCCGCTCCTGCCCGACGGGCATCGCGCCTGCGACGGAAGCCACTGAAAGATAGCCGCCCCTAGCGGGCCGGGAATTCAGTTGCCTCGCGTCACCCCGAGCTGGCTAGATTCTCAGCATGGCGGACATTCAGGGATCGTACGATGATCTGTTCACTGCCGTGCCCAGCGCGCTGGCGGCATTGCTGGACGAGGGAGACGCCGGTGGCTCGGTGGCCGTCTTCGTGGACGGCCGGCCGGTGGTGGACGTCTGGGGCGGATTCACCGACGCCGACCGTACGATCCCGTGGCAGCGCGACACGATCGTCAACGTCTGGTCCGTCACCAAGACGATGACCGCGCTGTGTGCCCTGGTTCTCGCCGACCGCGGCGAACTCGACCTGGCCGCGCCGGTCGCCCGGTACTGGCCGGAGTTCGCCGCGGCGGGCAAAGAGAAGGTGCTGGTACGCCACCTGCTCGCGCACACGGCTGGCCTGCCCGACTGGGACGGGCCGGTGGCGGAGCTGTACGACTGGACGTCCGCCACGGCACGACTGGCCGCGCAGGCTCCGCAATGGGAGCCGGGCAACGAGGCCGGATACCACTCGCTCACCCAGGGATTCCTCGTGGGCGAGGTCGTACGCCGCATCACCGGCCGGACTCTGGGCGCGTTCTTCGCCGACGAGGTTGCCGGCCCGCTGGGCGCGGACTTCCACATCGGCCTGCCCGCCGAGCACGACCACCGGGTGGCGCTCACGATCCCGCCACAGTCCCGGGACGACGGCTACGCCGCGAGTGCCCCCGCCGGCGGCGCGACTCCCGCCGCCGGGACCCCGATACGGGTCCACGACGGGAACAGCGTGGCCTGGCGCCGTGCGCAAATCCCTGCGGCGAACGGTCTCGGCAACGCCCGCTCTGTCGCCCTCGTCCAGTCCGTGATGGCCTGCGGAGGATCGGTGCGGGGGGCGCGGCTGCTGTCGCAGGCGGGTTGTGACCGTGCCCGGGAGGAGCAGTTCCACGGCGATGACCGCGTCCTGGGCATGCCGATGCGCTGGGGCCTGGGCTACGGACTCTTCGGCAACACCTACGGGTGGGGCGGTTGGGGCGGCTCACTGGTCATGATCGATCCTGACGCCCGTATGGCAGTGGCGTACGTGACACATCAGATGCGCGAACCCGCGGACGACAATCGGGGACTAGAGATCGTCACGGCCGCGTATGACGGGCTCACTGGTCTGCGCGCCCGATCCAACGGGTCACATGGCAGCACGGACTCGTCGAGGCGGGCGTGAGCTGCCCGATCGGCGTCGCCAAGGCGGACGGGTGAGCGCTGGCCTCACCCCGGAGCTGCTGGCGGGGCTGTGGCAGGAACGGCGGCCGTCGGGTCCGCCCCTCGCCCACACGTTCCGCGGTATGTACGCCGACCGCTGGGTGCGCTTCCACAGCCTCCCCGACTCGAAGCGCTACCCGGAGTCCGATGCCGAGTACGCAATCGTCCTGGACCGGTACAACACGATCCTCGACAAGCTGTTCGCGGGCACGGACGTGTTCGTGGTGACCACGGACTGGTCGAACACGCCGACCGGGCCAGCCGGCTGCCCGACACCACGACAGACACTGCACCCCGAAGGCATCCGCTGGTGGACAGAGTCGGAGGAGGACGACCCCGACCCGGATCTCCACCACCACACACGCCTGTACGCCGACCGCCGGCCGTGGGAACGCGGCTGCGTCGACGAACTGCTGCGCGCCGTCGCGGACGAGGAACTCTTCGACGTGTTCTTCACCGACACGGAACTTCGACACATCCACCACCCGTACGACGGCGGCGCAGACGTCATCCTCACCACGTCTGCGGAGCGAGACCGGCTGCGCGGCCAGCACACCGACTGGCTCTCCAGCCACCCAGCGGGGCTCTGACACACGCAGTACCTGGACAGAAACCCGGCGGGCTACTGCGGCATCGGCGGGACGGGCGTCAAGCTGAGTCGTGGTTCGTCATCGGACCTGACCACCAGGAACGCCATCAGCTTTGGAGCCTCCTCCGCAGGCCTTCCGACCTCCGGCTGCCCAGAGTTCGGAGGCGGAATGCTTCGCTGACGCTGAAAGCGGGCCACGCGCCTGCGTCGGTCATCGGTGAGCGCCCTCCCACGGCCCCTGAAAGGCCCCGGGAGGGCGCTTTGCTGTGCCGGTGACGATGACCTGTTTGCATGACAACTTCGGCGGATGCCGGCTGATGCCCCCGCCAGCCACCGGAATTCAGCGACGACACCGCCGCGGCACTGGTGGAAGGACTGTTCAAGGGCCATTTGGCAAAGCAAGGTGGACGTCGGCCTCAGGCTTCGGCGCGTTCGCGAACCCACGACGCGGCCAAAGCCGACCAGGTCGCCACATCCCCCGCACCTTCGGCCAGGCCGAGACTGTGCGGCCCGTGCGCGAACACGTGAACGGCGTGGGGGATGTTGTGGGCTGCAAGCGCCGCAGCGAAGCGGTAGGTGTGCTCGGGAGGGACGTAGCTGTCCTCCGCGGTGTGCCACACGAAGAATGGTGGTGATTCAGCCGTCACCAGCGCGTCCAGAGACGTCGAGTGCCGCAGCGCCGGGCCGGCATCCTCCCCCAGCAGGATCAGCCTGGCGGGGCGGTAGGTCTCGGTCTCCATCGACGTGATCGCATATCCGAGAACCGCGAACTGCACGGCTTCCTGCGCCTCGTTACCGGGTGCGAGCGCCGCAAGGCCGGCCAGGTGGCCGCCCGCGGAGAATCCCATCAGACCGATACGGTCCGCCCCACGCGCGCGGCGGCGCCGGATCTCGGCACGGAGCGCATGGAGCGGTACTGGGTGCCTGGCGTTGAGCGGATAGCGGAAGACGCTCGCCTGCACCCCAAGCCCGCTGAGCCAATCGACGATCGGTTCCGCCTCGTGTGGCGCATGCTCGGCGTACCCACCGCCCGGGAGGACGATCACGTGCATTCTTGCCACTGGCGGTCCCTCGCTTCAGCAGCTGCGGCTACTGCGCCGCGGCCACCGCGGCGGACGCGGCAGCTTGTTTGATGAGGTCGGCCACTGCGGCCGGTTGTGACACGTAGACGGAATGGCTCCCCGCCGCCTCGAGGGTGGTCGAGCCGGCTCGCCCGGACATGGTGCGCTGGGCAGGCGGGGGGATCATCTTGTCGTCGGTAGTGATCAGGTACCAGCTTGGCTTGGTCCGCCAGGCGGGCTCGGTGACCGGCTGGCCGAGGGCGTCCACGCCCCAGGGGACCTGTGAGTCGGCCATGAACGCGGCCAGGTCGGCGGGTGGGTCACCGGCGAACGCTGCGGGGAATTTGTCCCGGTCGAGGAAGAGGAAGCCGTCCTTGGGCGGCAGGATCGGCGGTCCGGGAATGTCGGTGGGGAAACCGGCGAGGAGCGTGTCGACCGACTCGCCCGCGTCCGGTACGAATGCCGCGACGTACACCAAGGCCGCCACGTTCGGGTTGGTGCTGGCTTCGGTGATGACCGCGCCGCCGTAGGAGTGACCGACCAGCACGACGGGGCGGTCTTGCGCGTCGATGATCAGCCGCGCTGCGGCGGCGTCGCCCCGGAGCGACATGGTCGGGTTCTGCACCACGCCGACACGGTAGCCGTCGCGGGTGAGCAGGTCGTAGACCGGTCGCCAGCCGGACCCGTCAACGAAACCACCGTGCACCAAAACGACTGCGGGCTTGTCAGCCATGGGACTGGTGCCCTTTCAGTGGAGCCAGGGGTGTCTGACTCACCAAGCAGACCTCAGCCCGGCGGCCACCGCACGCCGAACCCCTGGGGTCACCTGGAAGGTGCATCTCACCCGGATCAACCGGCGCCGTTCGCCGACGATCGCGCTCAGGTCCGGCTCGGACCGGTCGTGCTCTGACTCGGGCTGGTCATTCCCTGGCTCGGATGGGGTGCTCCGCATGGCCGGAGCCTCGCTTCCTGACGCTCTGAGCTGCGTTGTCGCGGATTTCCCCGGCCTGGGCGGATGCCGGGAGAGCAGCCCTGCTTCCACGCGGATTCTCGGCGAGAGGGCGGGGCGGCGCCGGGGCGGACGACCTCGCCGGTCGAGTCCGTCTGGGCTCGCACAGTGGGTGTTATGAATGAGTCATGAGGGAATCTTTTCGGCCATTTCGGACGCCGTCGCGTCCGGTCGGCGAGCGGCCGCGTGATCGTCGCGAGTCCCTGCTCAATCCGCACAGTATCGCCGGGCAGGTGTTCCTTCTCCAGATCCTGGTCATCCTGCTGGCGGTCGCGGGCGGGGTGACGACCCTGCTCCTTCAGTCGGCACGTGACGCCCTGCAACAGGGGCGTCAGGAGTCGGTCGTCGCGGCACAGTCGTTCGCAAATGCCCCGGGCACGGCCCAAGCGCTGAAGAGCCCGGACCCGACGGCGGTGCTGCAGCCACGCGCGGAAGCGGCCCGGAAGAAGGCGGGCGTGGATTTTGTCGTTGTCATGAACACTAAAGGGATTCGTTACACGTACCCCTTCCCGAAAGAGATCGGGAAGAAGTTCGTCGGCAACATCCAGCCGTCGCTGGAAGGTCGCACCACCGTCGAGCAGGCAGGCGGACCGCCCCTGCCGGCGGGCCGGGGAACGGCCGTCCAGGCGGTGGTCCCGGTGACCGACGCCCGCGGCAAGGTCGTCGGCCTGGTGTCCGCCGGGATAACGGTCAAGAACGTGGCGAAACGGTGGATGCCTCAGCTGCCGATCATCCTGGGTACCGGCGCGGCCGCGCTGGCGGTGGCCACCGTCGGGACAGCGCTGGTGTCCCGACGGCTGCAGCGGCAGACCCATGGCTTGGGCCCGGCGGAGATGACGCGGATGTACGAGCACCACAGCGCGGTCCTGCACGCGGTGCGGGAAGGGGTGCTGATCACGGACGCCGACGGGCGACTGCTGCTGGCCAACGACGAGGCGAAGCGTCTGCTGGGCCTTCCCGCGGACGCGGAGGGGCGGCCTGCGCGGGAGCTGGGACTGTCGGAGGAGATCACACGCGTGCTGACGTCGGACGAGCCGGCCACGGACGCGGTGCATCTGGCGGAGGGCCGATTGCTGGTGGTGAACCAGCGGCCCACATTCCCGAACGGGGACCAGGGGGGCAGCGTGGTGACGCTGCGGGACACCACTGAACTGACCGCGGTGTCGGGGCGGGCGGAGACGGCGCGGGAGCGGCTGAAGCTGCTCTATCAGGCGGGGGTACGGATGGGGACGACGCTGGATGTGGTGCGTACGGGACAGGAACTGGCCCAGGTGGCGGTACCGCGGTTCGCCGACGTCGTCACGGTGGATCTGCTGGATGCGGTGCTGCGAGGGCAGGAGCCGAATGCGAAGAAATGGGGGCATATGCGGCGAGCGGCGGTCAGCGGCGGCGAGCAGCAGATTCTGCCTCTGTTCCCGGTCGGCGAACGGATCACGTTCTCCCCGGCGACGCCGCACATGCGGGCGTTGGAGTGGGGGCGGGCGATGCTGGAAGCGGACCTGCGACAGGCTCGGGGGTGGCAGGAGCAGGATCCGGATCGCGCCCGGATTGCACTGGAGCACGGGTTGCATTCGCTGGTGACTGTGCCGCTGCGGGCGCGGGGGGTGCCGCTGGGCGTGGCGAACTTCTACCGGACGGGGGATTCACCGGCGTTCGAGCAGGAAGACCTGTCCTTCGCGGAGGAGTTGGCCGCGCGGGCGGCGGTGGCCATCGACAACGCACGGCGGTTCACCCGGGAGCATGCGATGGCGGGGACGCTGCAGCGGAGTCTGCTGCCGCGGGGGCAGCCGGATCAGGACGCACTGGAGGTGGCCTGGCGCTATCTCCCCGCGGATCCAGGGGTGGGGGTGGGTGGGGACTGGTTCGATCTCATTCCGCTGCCGGGGGCACGAGTGGCGCTGGTGATCGGCGACGTCGTCGGTCACGGACTGCACGCGGCGGTGACGATGGGCCAGCTGCGCACCGCGGTGCAGAACTTCTCTGCGCTGGACCTCCCCGTGGACGAGGTGCTCGGGCACCTGAACGAACTCGTCGTGCGCATGGACAGCGAGGAGGGCACGGGCGAGGCCGGGCAGGCCGACGAGGTGGAGGGCGTGACAGGAGCGACGTGTCTGTACGCGATCTACGACCCGGCGGCGGGGACGTGCACGGTGGGCAGTGCAGGACACCCCGACCCGGTGGTGGCGTACCCGGACGGGACCGTCACCTGCCCGGACGTGCCCACCTCGGCTCCGCTCGGACTGGGTGGCTACCCCTACGAGACCTGCGAGCTGCGCCTGCCCGAGGGCTCACGCCTGGTGCTGTACACCGACGGGCTGGTGGAGGACCCGACCCGCGACATCGACGTCGGGCAGGTCGAGCTGCGCCGGACGTTGGAGCGAGCCGGGGGGCGCACTCCCGAGGAGACGTGTCAGCGGGTGATCGATGCGATGATGCCGGCGCACCCCTCCGATGACATCGCCCTGCTGGTGGCACGTACCCGGTTGCTCCCGCGCTCGCACGTGGCGGAGTGGGACGTGCCGCCGGACCCGGCGGCGGTGGCCTCGGTGCGGGCGCGCTGCACGGAGAAGTTGCGGGAGTGGGGGCTGGAGGAGCTCGAGTTCACCACGGAACTGATCGTCAGCGAGTTGGTCACGAACGCGATCCGGTACGGATCGCCTCCGATCAAGGTGCGGCTGCTGCAGTGGCGCTGTTTGACCTGCGAGGTGTCGGACGGCAGCAGTACCTCGCCGCGGCTGCGGCGGGCGGCGATCACGGATGAGGGTGGGCGTGGTCTGTTCCTTGTGGCGCAGCTCGCTCAGCGCTGGGGGACGCGGTACACACCCGGTGGCAAGGTCATCTGGGCCGAACACCCCCTGGACGACGGCGCGTCCGCAGCCATGGCCGGTACACCGGCCGACGTTCTCCTTGAGCAGTTCGATGATCCCACCCTCTGAGCTTTGACGGTGCAGCCCGCTTGTTGTGTCATTCCGGGACCAGTCCCGTCGAACCGCGGCCACGGTGGGCGACGCCTTCACCATCCCCCGCGGGGTGGGGCCCGGTCGGCCCTCGACCGCCGGGCGGCGACAGGGGCCCCGGCCGAGGCAGTCGGGCAGCCCGCCCGACGAAGGCGATCCCTTGAGCTCATGTGCAGGCAGTCCGGCCATTGAAGCCGCCCATGGTGATCGTCACGGCGGTGTGTGCGTGCCGCACACCGGAACGCGCCCGCAAACCTCGGCGATGCCGATCGGAAAGGATCACGAAGTCGTAAGTCGCGGTCCTCTTGAGGAATTCTCTTAGCCGTCGATATCGGACGTATCGCGATGACCGTGTAACGCGCAATCCGCGCGCGACGCAGTTCCCCGTAGGGACGCGGAACAGCGACCCCTATGCGGCCGCGGCCGGAATTTCTCTCTGGGGAGGTAACGCCGCGCGGTGGCCGCTCTTCCGCGCCGTCAAGGCGGTGTACGCGTCAGATTGGGACTCCAGTGAGTAACACCGAACCCCTGCCGGACAACCAGCGATACGACTACAACCAGGGCGGCAACCACCGCTACGCACACGGCGGGGACGGCTCCTCCGCACGGCGTGCAGCCCTGGTCATCCACACGATCGCGGACATCGCCGCAGTGTTCCTGGGCCTGTGGATCCTGCTCTACCTGCTCGGGGCCAACCAGGCGAACGTCTTCGTCGAGTTCGTGGAAGGCGTGGCGGACTGGCTGGCCTGGTGGTCACAGGATATTTTCACGATGGACACAGGCGGCCTTCGCGTCTTCCTCAATTACGGCCTGCCTGCCGTGATCTACCTGCTGATAGGACACGGTATATCCACACGGGTACGCCGCCTCTGAAGGTCCGTGAAGAATCGGCAACCATGCAGCACGGGAATTGAAACCGGATCACTCACAGGGTCACCACAATCCTGAAATCCCCCTGCCCGGCCTGCACAGGCCAGGGCAGGGGCAGGACCGGACGGCTACGCATTCCGACGCAACCGCCTCACGGCAACGCACCGCCAGGGATCGCCGAGCCGCGCCGACGCCCCGCGCGCGTGGTGTGGCCCAGCAGGCCGGCCTGCTCGCTCTTCAAGCGCGAGGCGATGCTGACGACCTGGGCCGTCCGGGCTCCAAGGTGGACGGTTCCCGGGCTCTGCCTTCGGGGACGGTATCCGCCGAGAACAGGAGGCCTGCGGACTGCGGACTGCGGGCTGCGGGCTGCGGGCGCGGTGGGTCAGTTGGGCATCGCGCGCTGGAAGTGCATCACCGGGCACGCATCGGCCAGGCATGCCGCGAGGTCCGCGAGGTCCGCACAGACGGCGGCGGGGAACACCGCCCGGATCTCCTTGCCGCGCGCCGGCACCGGGCATACCTGCAGTGCGCCGCCCGCCTCGCGGGCGAGGCTGTCGACGATCAGCAGGCCCCGTCCGCAGTCCTGCCCGGGGTCGGCCGTGGGCAGCGGCTCCGGCAGGAAGGGGTGCTCGTCGTGCACGGCCAGCGCCAGCGTCGTCCCGGTCCTGGTGAGCGTCACCGTGGTCCTGGCCGCGTGCGGGACGGCGTGCCGTGCGACGTTGCCGACGAGCTCGGAGATCACGAGCGAGGCCGTGTGCAGCCCGTCCTCGTGCAGTCCCCAGTCCCGCAGCACGCGTGCCGCCCGCTTGCGGGCCACGGAGACCTCGGCGGGTATCGCGGGCACGGTGAAGGCGTAGACGGAGACGGCATGTCCCGGTCGGCGCCGAGAGCGCGGGACACGAGGTGCATAGGCACCGCACCTCGTCGTGGACGGATTCGAGACGGTGGTTCGCATGGCGATTCCCGATTGGTTTGCCCGGCAGGGTTGCCAGCTCTCTGACCAGCGGCGGCGTCCTGTGCGTCGACCGCTGCACGCGATCGGTTCCACCGGAGTGGAGCATCGACCGCCGTTCGACATTGCCGAACTCTAATCAGATTTCGGGCACGTAAACAAGGGGTCAGGTCGACCCAAATGGTGTGGAGACGACCTTCGCAGTTCCACCCGCGGGCCGGCCGCCCCGCGCACCGCGGGCGACTGGAATGCATCGGCGCCGGTCAGCGGGCCGCAGCCCGACGGGGACGTCACCCACGAGCAGTTGTTCACCTCCGAGCCGGACGTGTGGCGCCTACTAGGGTTTGCGCCGTGGGGATCAGTGAGCAAGTCGAGACGGCACGGACCGGCGCCGTCGAGCGGGACGCGGCACCCTGGTGGCGCGTCCCGCTCGTCGCGACCGCCGCTGTCGTGCCGCTGTACGTCCTGTGGGCGTTCTGGCTGGCGACCGGCGGCGGCGATCTGGCCGCCCAGCTGGCATGGGCGGGTTTCATGCAGCGGAATCCGGGCTCGGCGTACAACCTCTCCTGGTACGGCGGTATGCACACCGCCAACTACAGCGTGCTGACCCCGCCCCTGATGGCCGTCTTCGGCGTGCGCGCGGTGTCGGTGGCCGCCGGTCTCGCCGGGACATGGGTGCTGGCCTGCGTGTTCGTACGCCGTGGAGTACCCGTACCGGTGTGGCCGGCCCTCGCGGGGGCTCTCGCGCTGTGGTGCAACATCGCCTCCGGGCGCACCACGTTCGCGCTGGGTGTGGCGATCGGTCTGCTCGCGGTGCTGTACGCGGGCAGGACGGCTGTCGCGGCCGTCTGCGCGGCGCTCGCGGCCCTGGCGAGCCCCGTCGCCGGACTGTTCCTGCTGGTGGCGGGCACGGCGTATGCGCTGGACCGGCAGTGGCGCAAGGGCGCTGCGCTCGTGGTGCCGCCGGTTGTGGTGGTGGGGACGGTGGCGCTGATGTTCCCGTTCCGGGGTGAGCAGCCGATGGCGAGCGGCAAGCTGTGGCTGCCGCTGCTGGTCTCGGCGGCGGTGGCGATCGCTGCCCCGCGCGAGTGGCGCGTGGTGCGCTACGGGGCCGGGGTGTACGGGATCGGGGTGGTCCTCACGTATCTGATCGCGTCCCCGATCGGCACGAACGTCGAGCGTCTGGCGGGCCTGGTCGGGCCGCCGCTGCTGCTGGCCGCGGTGCTCGCGGGCGGCCTCGTCCTGCTCCAGCAGGCCGTGCTCGCCGCGGCCCTCGTCGTGAACTCGTACTGGCTGGCGGACAAGACCGAGGACGACCTGGTCGTCTCGAACAGCGTGCCCACGTGGGCGGCGCACACCGACGGTCTCGTACGGGAGCTGGAGCGGCTGGGCGCCGACCGTACGCGCGTCGAGGTGGTCCCCGCCCGCAATCACCGTGAGGCGACCGCGCTCGCCCCGCACATCAACATGGCCCGCGGCTGGAACCGCCAGCTGGACGTGGAACGCGGGCGGCTCTTCTACGACGGCTCGCTGACACCGGCGACGTACCGGCAGTGGCTGGACCGCTGGGCGGTCGGTCTGGTGGTGCTCCACCACGGCAGGCCGGACGGACCCGCGGAGGCCGAGGCGGCGATCGTCCGGAGCGAACCGGACTGGCTCGACCGGGTGTGGCAGGACGACGGCTGGACGGTCTACCGGGTCCGGGACGCCGTCCCCCTGGCCTCGCCCCCGGCGAGGGTGGTGCGCTCCAGCGACGCGGACCTGGTCGTGCGGATGCCGGCGGCCGGTTCGGTGACGGTCAGGCTGGCGTACTCGCCGTGGCTGCGGGCCCAGGGGGCGTGTCTGCGCCGGGAGGGCGAGTGGACGCGTCTGACGGTCCCGCGGGCGGGCGAGTACCGCCTGGACTCGGCATACCGGCCGACGCGCTCGGGCGCGGGCTGCGACTGAGGGAGCGACGGCACGGGCCCTGGTGGCGGCCGGGCGCGTGAAGCGGAACTGACTGACACGGCCTTGACCCGCTGGCCACGCGGCAAGCTCCACGATGACGCCACCGTGGTCTACGTCCGCCCGTAGCGGGGCGCCGCGCTCCCCCTCAGCGCACCACTACTGGCGGAGAACGGCGGGAGAGGGCGGGGCTTCACGAGTGCTGATCGGCGGCAGACGTAGTCCGGGTTGTGCCCTCCCTCAGTCTTGGCTGTTGAGCGTCTACGGCGGGCAGGGCGGGAGTCAGGCATCGCCGCGCAGACCATTCATGACGCCGGCGGTGCGCAGGGTGTCGGGGTGGTCCTCGCCCAGCACCCGCCGCTGCCGCTCCAGCGTGTCCTCACCCAGCGCCCGGGCAGCCTCCACCTCCCCCAACGCCGCCAGGTCGACGGCCAGGTTGGAGGCGGTGCGCAGGGTGTCGGGGTGGTCCTCGCCCAGCACCCGCCGCTGCCGCTCCAGCGTGTCCTGCGCCAGGGCCCGGGCAGCCTCCACCTCCCCCAACGCCGCCAGCCGGATAGCCAGGCCGGTGGCGGTGGTCAGGCTGCTGGGGTGGTCCTCGCCCAGCACCCGCCGCTGCCGCGCCAGCGTGTCCTGCTCCAGCACCTGGGCAGCCTCCACCTCCCCGAGTGCAGCCAGGTCGACGGCCAGGCTGGAGGCGCTGGTCAGGGTGTCGGGGTGGTCCTCGCCCAGCACCCGCCGCCGCCGCTCCAGCGTGTCCTCACCCAACGCCCGGGCAGCCTCCACCTCCCCCAACGCCGCCAGGTCGATGACCAGGCGGGTGGCGGCGATCAGGGTGTAGGGGTGGTCCTCGCCCCGTACCCGCCGCTGCCGCTCCAGCATCTCCTCCGCCAACGCCCGGGCTCGGGTGTGGTTCTGAGTGTCGCTAAAGGCGCGGGCCAGGTAGTTGGCAGCCCACAGAGTGTGTTCGTGATCGGGACCCAGGTGTCGGGCCCAGGCGTCATGGAGATCTTGCAGGCGGGGCAGGGCGGTGGGGGCGTTGGCGCGGTCCATGAGGTACCAGCAGGCCTCACACGCCGCAAACCGGCCGTCGCCGGTGGTCAGGT
>NZ_JBIAPT010000012.1:261858-262503 GCF_042888425.1 Streptomyces sp. NPDC002889 | reverse complement strand
GAGGGTTCAGGACGGTGCGGTGCAGCTGCACCGTCTCACCCAGGCCGTCGTCCGCGACCAGCTCACCGAGGCCGAACGCACCAGCGCCGCCCGGGTCGCGGAAACCCTCCTGATCGCCGCATACCCAGGGGACGCGGCCGACCCGATTACCTGGCCGGCCTGGCCCGACCTCCTCCCCCACCTCCTCACCCCCGACCCCGCCGACCTGACCACCGGCGACGGCCGGTTTGCGGCGTGTGAGGCCTGCTGGTACCTCATGGACCGCGCCAACGCCCCCACCGCCCTGCCCCGCCTGCAATACCTCCACGGTGCCTGGACCCGGCAACTCGGCCCCGACCACGCACACACTCTGTGGGCCGCCAACTACCTCGCCCGCGCCTACAACGACACTCAGAACCACACCCAAGCCCGGGCGCTGGACG
Organism: Streptomyces sp. NPDC002889; assembly: GCF_042888425.1. NCBI lineage: Bacteria > Bacillati > Actinomycetota > Actinomycetes > Kitasatosporales > Streptomycetaceae > Streptomyces > Streptomyces sp. NPDC002889. The sequence continues at coordinate 262,081 of NZ_JBIAPT010000012.1, read as the reverse complement.
AGGACAGTCTGGAGCGCCGGCGGCGGGTGCTGGGCGAGGACCACCCCGACACCCTGACCACCGCCTCCAACCTGGCCATCCGGCTGGCGGCGTTGGGGGAGGTGGAGGCTGCCCGGGCGTTGGGTGAGGACACGCTGGAGCGGCAGCGGAGGGTAAGGGGCGAGGACCACCCCAACACTCTGAACACCGCCACCGGCCTGGCCATCCGGCTGGCGGCGTTGGG
>NZ_JBIAPT010000012.1:256388-261759 GCF_042888425.1 Streptomyces sp. NPDC002889 | reverse complement strand
GGGAGGTGGAGGCTGCCCGGGTACTCGGTGAGGACACGCTGGAGCGGCAGCGGAGGGTAAGGGGCGAGGACCACCCCAACACCCTGATCACCGCCTCCAACCTGACCAACCAGCTGGCCGCGTTGGGGGAGGTGGAGGCTGCCCGGGCCCTGGCGGAGGACACGCTGGAGCGGCAGCGGCGGGTACGGGGCGAGGACCACCCCGACACCCTGCGCACCGCCTCCAACCTGGCCATCAACCTGGCGGCGTTGGGGGAGGTGGAGGCTGCCCGGGTACTCGGTGAGGACACGCTGGAGCGGCAGCGGAGGGTAAGGGGCGAGGACCACCCCAACACCCTGATCACCGCCACCGGCCTGGCCATCCGGCTGGCGGCGTTGGGGGAGGTGGAGGCTGCCCGGGTACTCGGTGAGGACACGCTGGAGCGGCAGCGGCGGGTGCTGGGGGAGGACCACCCCGACACCCTGATCACCGCCTCCAACCTGGCCATCTGGCTGGCGGCGTTGGGGGAGGTGGAGGCTGCCCGGGTACTCGGTGAGGGCAGTCTGGAGCGGCGGCGGCGGGTGCTGGGGGAGGACCACCCCGACACCCTGGGCACCGCCTCCAACCTGGCCATCTGGCTGGCGGCGTTGGGGGAGGTGGAGGCTGCCCGGGTACTCGGTGAGGACACGCTGGAACGGCGGCGGCGGGTGCTGGGCGAGGACCACCCCAACACCCTGAACACCGCCAGCATCCTGAACGGACTGCGCGGCAATGTCTGACTCACAGCCTGCTCGCCACAGCGCGGCGTAGATGCCGCCCGACAGCTACGGGCGAGTCCACACCTCAACGGCAAGCAGTTCACCGACCGGCTCGGGGAGGGGGTGAGGTGCTGTTCGACCGGATCTGCCGGGAGAACGGGATCGCGCACCGGCTGACCCAGCCCGCGTCACCGACCACGACGGGTAAGGTCGAGCGGTTTCATCAGACGCTGCGGCGTGAACTCCTCGACGATTGTGGTGCGTTCGAGAGCATCGAGGCAGCTCAGGCGGCGCTGGATGAGTGGGTGGAGGAGTACACCTCCCCGCGGCCGCATCAGGCGTTGGACATGCAGTCTCCGGCGGAGCGGTTCACGCCGGTTCCCGAGCAGGAGCGGGACGTGCTGGGTGTGAGGGTGCCTGGAGTGATCTCGCTGGTGCCGCAGCAGCGGACGGCTCCCGTGCCGCTGCCGCCTGCTCCTGCCAGTCCGCCTGAGGTGGTCCCGGCAGCGGTGCCGGCTGGTGGGGTGCCAGTGGAGCTGCCGTCTCCGCTGCCGGCCGGTGATGCGGCAGCGTTCCAGGTGGACCGGGTGGTGAACAACAGCGGGCTGGTGGGGCTGGGCGGGCACCAGGTGCTGGCTGCGGAGATCCTGGGTGGCCGCCCGGTGGGCATCCGGATCGACGACTCCACGCTCTCGTTCTTCGATCCGTCCTCCCAGGAGCTGCTGAGAGTGCGGCCCAACCCGCTCAGCAGCGGGGAAGTCCGTCGCCTGCGGGGACTGCGGTCGGCCGGGCCGCCGCCGCGTCTGGGCGTGGAGCCGGTGCGGGTGCAGCGACGGATCAGCTCCCAGGGCACGATCATGGTCTGCCGACAGGTCGTATCACTCGGCCGGAGCTATGCCGGTCGCACCGTGACCGTGCATGTCGCGGGGACCACCCTGACGGTGGAGCTGGACGGCCAGGACCGCGTCATCCAGCGCACCACCGACTTCCCGGTCCGCAACGTGAAAGCGAACAAATCCCGTGAAAGTCTCCGATGTTGTCTAGGCCCACCGTCAAGCATCACCTGGGACCAAAACGTCGGGCATCGACTGGGACTAGACACAGCTCGAGCAGCGCCGGGCGCGAGTCGGCTCGTGAAGATTCCGGCGCAGAGACGCTCGTTCGCTGCCCGGACCTCGGTCGGGACCGTCTGGATGATCATGAAGGGTTGTCGCCTGCCGCGGGATGACTGCGGCACCATCCTTGTCCGGTCGGTCCGGGGCGCTGTTACGCCATGTGTTCGGGGATGCCGCCTGCCCAGGTCGCGGTGTGGGCCGGCAAGCGATGTGCCGGTGCTGTTCGCCATGTGGCCGGACGCATCTCCGATCAGCTTGGGGGCTATGAGTCGCGCATCGAGGGCGACGGCGCCCTCCTCCGCCTGGCAGGGGAAGGTTGACCTGGCCCGGAAAACTTCACCGCGTATTCTCCGCAGCCACCCGCAGAAACGCGGTGACAGCCGGACAGTGCCGGACCGCCATCGTGATCACACGGGGTGGTCCGGCGCTTACGCGTCTTCTACGCCCGCCCCGCTAGAGTGCCCCTGACCAGCAAAAAGGCCCTCCCGGGAGGAGGGCCGATCTTCGTGTGCGCTGTGCGCCCCCGGCAGGACTCGAACCTGCGGCCAAGCGCTTAGAAGGCGCATGGCTGGCAGAGGTGCTCGCCCTGACTGACCTGCACTTCTCGTACCGGACACGCACACATTCTCGGAACTTCGACACGCATTCGACTAGGCACCGGGCCAGGCCCCTGGGCGCCTCGATGCGCTGGTGTGGAGCCGAACGGCCAGCTGGCGCATGAGGGATCCACAAGTCGTGGAACCGCGTAGGGTTCAGCCGCTGCTCGGATCGCCCGCGGCGGCAGGGCAGCGTGACCCAGAATTGCTTTCATGGGTAACGGGATGATTGCGGTCGTCGCTGCGATAGTCGGTGTGGCGGGCACGCTCCTTGCTCCGATCTTCTCGCAGCGCCTTCTGGGCCGGATCCAAGGCGAACAGTTCGAACGTCAACAGCAGGCCGCCCGCGCCGACTGGCTACGCGAGCAGGAGCAGGCAGAGCTCGCAGAGCGTAGGAACTGCTACGTCACAACGAATGCGGCTTATCGGCGCTACCGAATCCAGCTCATGGACTACCTGTGGCACCTGCATCGCGGGACCGTCGACGCTGAGGCACGAGCGGAGTTGGCCGCTGCCCGCGATGCACATAACGCGGCGTTCGCCGAAGCCCAGATGGTTGCCTCCCCAGCAGTGCTGACCCACCTGGACGACCTGGCTGCCGCACTCGGTGAGGCCTACGTGAAGATCAAACGCTTAGAGAGAGGTGCCCCACTGACCGATGGATCGTTGGACGACATAGACAGCGAACTACGAGGTTTCTGGGAACGCTGGAGTGAAATGCGCAGAGCGATGCGTGCCGACATAGGCGTCGACGTACCGTCGGGTGACCGGACTCCAGTGAACCGTTGACTAGACGGGCACTTACCCGCCACGCCTGCCTGAGCCGGTGAGGACTGCCTGGGCATCCTCTCGTCTCTCCTGCGCCGGCGTGGGGATCTACTTGCTGCGGGCGCGGACGGTTTCGAACCACCGACATCTGCTTTGTAAGCCTGGCACCTGCCGCCGATACATCCTTGCTGGTCGACATACATGCGGCAGTCCTCAGTCCATCGGCGGCCGTCTGCACCGCTGTGAGCTCTGGCTGACCGTGGTTGGCCGCTCGATCTGGCACGACGCGTGTCCAGCCTTCAGCTGCTTAGAAGACCGGCGGGCTGGGGTCTGGATCTGTCGAGGGCGTCACTTGCGGCTGAGAGGCAGCCGCTTCCTCCCCCGCGAACTCCCTCTGAATCTGCTCGCGTAGCCGTTCCGCCAAACAGCTGATCAACACAGGATCTCGCTCGCTGTACCACCGGTCGACCAGGCGAGCAGTGCGATCGCTGTAACAAGCGCTCCACCGCAAGCGGCTTGGCCACTCCCTGTCCGGTGCCGTGGCTGGCGTTTCTCCACCTTCTAGCGCGCTCAAGAGCCGGTCGGCAGCTTCTTCGGTCCGTCGCTGCCGAAGCGCTTCCCTGGCCAAGCGTTCCTGGCTAGCGGCGTTGAGTCTCGCAACAGTCTCAGCAGACTCTCGCGCCAGCCGCATACCTCGATAGCCCACCAGTATCCCGGTTACACCAACCACGGTGGAAGAAGCAGTCGCGATGATGCTCATGACGTCCACCATCGGATAGTCGCTGGTTGGCCACCTTGATCGGTAGTCGACGCGAATTGACGCGTAGGTTCCCGACTGCACCTGCTGGCGATTCAGCAAGGGCGCCTCCCCTCTCGTGCCGCATGAGAGCGGGGGCTTCTTGTCGGCGGAACGACTTTGGCCTGGAGCTGCTTTGGCGCGAGTGATCACGGCCCTCGTAAGTCCGGCGCGTCGGGATCGGCTGGCCGTTCGCTGAGCAGCGGGTCACCCTGCGCCTGGACGGCACCGTCTTGCAGGTCCTCGACCAGCACCGGATGCTCAAGGCGACCCTGCCCGGTCCGCTGCAGGCCTCCGCCTGTGGACGGCTGCGGGGCGATTGCGACCACGACCTCTTCGTCCCGAACTATCGGCGAGGCGGTCAGCGAGGCCTGCTGGGCTGGTTAGTCGGCCGCTGAGCGTTGGTGTGGGTCGGCGGCGGTTGCTGTGGTTGCTGTACTTCACTGCTGTACCGCAGGATTCCGAGCAAGGTGACAGTGAAAGGCGGCGCGCTCGTTTAGCTGCTCGCTGACCGCCCAGAAACGGCCCAGACAGTCGCGAGCTGTTCCGCTGCTTCCGTCTAGGTGGTTTGCCTATCTCGCCAGCCGCATTCTCCACTTGTCAGACGCCAGGGGCGAGCCTCAGCACGACGCGAGCGCTTGGGCGGTTTGGAGGGTGTCGGGGTGGTCCTCACCCAGCACCCGCCGGCGCCGCTCCAGGGTGTTCTCGTGCATGGGGCGGGCTTCAGCATGGAGGCCGAGGTCGTGCAGGGTGACCGCGAGATTGTGGGCGGTATGGAGGGTGTCGGGGTGGTCCTCACCCAGCACCCGCCGACGCCGCTCCAACGTGTCCTCGTCTAGGCGGCGGGCTTCGGCACGGAGGCCGAGGTTGCCCAGGGTGACCGCGAGACTGTGGGCGGTATGGAGGGTGTCGGGGTGGTCCTCACCCAGCACCCGCCGGCGCCGCTCCAATGTGTCCTCGTCTAGGCGGCGGGCTTCGGCACGGAGGCCGAGGTCGTCCAGGGTGACCGCGAGACTGTGGGCGGAGTGGAGGGTTTCGGGGTGGTCCTCACCCAGCACCCGCCGACGCCGCTCCAACGCGTCCTCGTCTAGGCGGCGGGCTTCGGCATGGAGGCCGAGGTTGCCCAGGGTGACCGCGAGACTGTGGGCGGTTTGGAGGGTTTCGGGGTGGTCCTCACCCAGCACCCGCCGACGCCGCTCCAACGTGTCCTCGTCTAGGCGGCGGGCTTCGGCACGGAGGCCGAAGTTGCCCAGGGTGACCGCGAGATTGTGGGCGGAGTGGAGGGTTTCGGGGTGGTCCTCACCCAGCACCCGCCGACGCCGCTCCAACGTGTCCTCGACCCTGCGGCGCGCTTCGGCA